>JALOLX010000166.1 GCA_025455765.1 Flavobacteriales bacterium
GGGCTGAGGTGGAGGAGCAGGGTCTTCAGGTCCAGCAGCAGCTCGGTGAGCGGTGGTGCGGGGAGGGCGGGTGCGAGCGGCTGTGACATGGGAGAGGATGTTGCGTGATCATTCCATCACCACCTCCACGATACCCCAGCGGTAGGCGAAGATGACGAGGCCGGTGCGGCTTTTGATGCCGAAGCGTTCGAAGAGGTTCTTGCGGTGGGTCTCGAGGGTGGTGAGCTTCACGCCGAGGTGTGCGGCGATCTCCTCGTAGGTGTACTCCTTCACGGAGCAGGCGAGGCGGATGAAGTCGAACTCGCGTTCGGTGATGGCAGCGTGCACCTTGGCCTGGGCGCGTTCGTAGGCGGTGCGCGGGGGCAGGTCCTGTGCGGGCAGCTGCCCATTGAAGCGGCCGTGGTCGCGCACCTGATCGAGGGCTTCCTTGAACTCCACGAGGGACATGTTCTTCAGCAGGAAGCCACAGGCGCCGTTGCGGATGGCGCGGATGGCGGCACTTTCGCGGTCGTCGAAGGTGAGGGCCACGGAGCGGATGGCCGGGGCATGGTCGTGCAGCCAGCGGATGGTGGCGTACCCGTCCATGATGGGCATGCTCAGGTCGACGATCGCGATGTCGACCTCCCGACCGCGGGAGAGGGCGGTGGTGAAGGCAAGGCCATCCTCGGCGGTGAGGACCACTTCGTATCCAGGTAGACTGTTGACCAAGCCCACGAGGCCATCGCGCACCAGGGTGTGGTCGTCCACAAGGCCTACACGGGTGATGGGCGTGTTCATCGGCTGATGGTGATGATGGTGCCGTTGGCGGGGTCGCTGTAGACCGAGGCAACGGCACCGATGAGCGTAGCGCGGCGGCGGATGTTGGCGAGGCCCTGTCCATCGCTGACGGAGGCGGTGTTGAAGCCGCTGCCATTGTCGGTGATGGTGAGGCGAAGCCGTGGGTTGTTGACGAGTGCCACGGTGATGCGGGTGGCACGGGCGTGTTTGAGGGCGTTGTTGGTGGCTTCCTGGAAGATGCGGAAGAGGACCACCTTATCATCGGGGCTCACGTCGATGGGGCTGTCGCTGGTGATGAACTGCACGCTGCGGCGGCCGGGCAGATCGAGCTGTTCACACGCGGCGCGCAGCAGGTGTTGAAGGGGGCGTGTGCGGAGGTGGTCGGTATTGAGGCTGGCGCTCAGGCGGCGGATCTCGCGCACGGCCTGATCGAGGGTATCGACCATGCGGTGGAAGCGCTCGTGGCTGTTGATGTGTTCGCGCATCAGCTGGATATCGAGGCCGAGGGAGGTGAGCAGCTGGCCCACGTTGTCGTGGAGCTCTTCGCCCACCTTGCGCAGGGTCTGGGCCTCCACTTCCCGTTCGGCCTGGCGGATCTCGTTGACGTGTTTGGCAGCGAGTTCGGCGATCTCGGCGCGGTGACGGATGCGGCGCTGGTGTACCACGATGAGGAGCAGGATGACCGCCCCCACGACCAGCACGAGCACGAGCGCGGAGAGCACGAGGACGGTGGCGACGCTGGTATGGTCCATCAGGCAGGGAGCGGAGGTTGACGTTGGGCGCGCAGGCAGGTGACGGAGAGCAGGATGAACTTGACGATGCTCATGACGCTGACGAGAGGCATGATCTTCGAGCCTACATGCGGTGCGAACTCAGCGAAGTAGTTGACCGAGCCGAGGATGGGGGCCACGGTGCCATAGAACACGAGCACGGTGAGGTAGAGCCAGAAGGGGGCGTGACCAGTTAGCGGTTCGCGCAAGGTGTTCACCAGGTCCCACAGCAGGAAGAGGTATACCGCCACGATGATGGGGGTGCCGATGAGGAAGGCGTAGGTGGCGAACTTCACTTCCCACCCAATGCTATACAGATCCACCGCCCACACGAGCGTGAACGCACCCATGATCACGTGGATGTAGGGCCGCCTCAGAAAGCGTACCACAGGATGCAGCATGGCGATGCGCATGAGGAGGAGGAATTCGATGAGGATGAAGGCGTTGTAGTAGCGGACGTTGACGAAACCCATCCGGTTGCCGATGATGCCCACGAATTCGACCACAGCAGAGGCCAATACCCACACCAAGAGCAAGCGTGGAAAGGGTGAACGGCCATCCCAGAGGCGTAACGCACAGACCGAGGCGATACCAGCAGTCAACAGGATCAGTATCGTTGTGATCTTCAAGACCTGTTTACGCTATTGTGTGACCGCACCAAGATAACACCGCCTTACTGCGGGATCAAGCTGTATGTGTTGCATGCAGATGGGCACATCTCGCCAAAATCCGCCCCATGCATGAAGAAGGGGCTGCCGGGCACGTAGCTGTCGTCGAGCAGGTCGCGGTAGCCGCTGCCTTGCAGGGGGCGCAGGCGCAGGTGAACAGCGATGCGGTGCTGGAGCACGTTGGCACTGTCCGCTGCAGCGATGCAGGTGAACACGGCGTGGAAGGTGCTGTCCGGGTGGTCGTTCATGTTGGCTTCGTACAAGGGCAGCAGTTCCAGTTCCCACGGCATCACGTTGGCCTGGGCATCCACGCCATGGATGAGGGGCACCTTCTTGCCATCGGAATTGAGACGCAGGAGCTGGGCGAAATAGGTGGTGCTGTCACCGACCATATACTGTCGTTGTTCGCGCCACTTGTCGCCTTCGTGCCCGAGCAACTTACCATCGGCGAGCTCGTACAGGGAATCGGGCAGCTGATAGTTGAAGAGGCCGGGCGTTCCGGTGGAGTCCAGCTTCAGGCGCACGAGCCCGAGCACGATGGAGGAGTCGCGCAGGCCGTACTCGAAGCGCACACCGTGTTGTTGGGCGCCCACCACCACCCACGTGGCGAGGTCTTCCCAGGGGATCTCCTGTTCAGTGGCGGTGAGCAGGGCACCGCTTTCCAGGCTATAGTTATCGGTGAAGGCCTTTCGATGTGCTTCGAGTTCGGAGCTGGTGAGGTGCATGCTATCGCTGGGATGTGCGAGCATGGCAGCAGCGAGGGGTGTGCGTTGCGCATCGGTGCTGGGCGGCGCCTCGCCACAGGCTACCAAGAGGGTAATGAGGCCCATGAGGGCGATGATGAGCACCCACCAGCTGCACCCTTCTCCTTTGATAGTCGATGTATTGGTCATGTCCGTTCACAGATGGATGCGGCAAGGATAGCGGCGTACAGGATGGGCGATCTCCCTGTTTTCGGGGAAGTGGCGAGTTGCAGGGGTGGGAAGTTTTGTTATGCGAACGGACAAGAAGGGCATGTCCCGCACGCCGCCATGATCACTTCGGTGGAAGGGCTACCTTTGGAAGAACCCCTGCCGCCATGCCCATCCGCACGCTGTTCCTGTTGATGCTCCTATCCAGCGCTGGCGTGATGGCACAGCCAAGCGGCCTGGTGGGTCACTGGAGCGGATCGTTCATCCGGAGCGGCAACAGCACGCAGGCCGTCACGGTGGACGTAGCGATGAGCGACAGTGGTCTGGTGGCCACCGTGGCGATCCCGGAATGGATCGGGTACCGGCCTACGACGGGCCTGGTGGAGATCACGGAGGATGTCTTCCGCTTCGCCGGTCCTTACGGGCGGGTGTCCGTGGTACTGGACAGCGTGTACGGAGAGTTGGTGGGTGCCTGCGGGTTCGCGCAGGTACACCTGAAGCGTGCGGTGGCGCCGACACTTCCTGCGGTGGTGCGCCGCGCACAGGTGTTCGATCTGGGCGATATACGGGTGGAGGGCGCGGTGGTGCGTCCGGTGGGCAGTGGTCCCTTCACCACGGTGGTGCTGGTGCAGGGCCGTGGCTGCGGCACGCAGGAAGGGTTCCAGCGCAGGCCGGAGGTGTATGCGCAGCACGGGCTGCAGGTGGTGACGTACAACAAGCGCGGCGGTGAAGGCGATGCGCGCAGCTGTGACCAGGTGACCATCCTGCAACACGCGGCGGACCTGGCGCGCATTGTGGCGCAGGTGAAGAAGCTGCCGGGTACAGGCGCGGTGGGCGTGATCGCGGAGAGCGCGGGGGCGTGGGCCGCGTACCGTGCATCGGCGGTGCGGCCGGGCGACATCGCCTTTCTGGTGACGGTGGCCGGTGCCGCCACGAGCGTACGCCAACAGCAGCTGGACTGCGCCACCTACTACGTGCGCGATGAGCTGGGGCTGGATGCGCGCTGTGTGGAACAGGCGCGGCGGTACACCGAACTGCAGTACGGAGCGGACCGTGCAGCGGTGTACGCGGGCCTCACGGCGCTGCTGGACTCTGCGCGCAGCACAGGCTGGATCGATGTGCTGGATGCGTCGGACATCCCACAGGGGGAAGCGGACATCGATGCCTTGTGGGTGCGCAACAACGACTATGATCCAACTGCAGACATCCGCGCGTTCACCGGTCCAGTACTTGCGCTACTGGGTGGTGCGGACAAAATCGTGCCGTGGCGGGAGAACCAGGCGCGCTTCCTGGCGCTGTTCGCTGCAAGCGGGCGCACGGACCGGGCGGTGGAAGTGATCAGCGGCGCCGGACACAGCATGGAACATGGTCATCAACTACGCGACCTCGGCTACAGCGCGGAGATGAACGCGTGGAACACCTACTTCAAGTTCGACCGGGTGGATCCGCGCCCGCTCGCCTTAACGCTGGACTTCCTGCGACGGAACGGGTTGTTGCATGCGGCGATGCCTTGACCTACCTTGGTGGGCATGAACCACCGCCTCCCCCTTGTTCTGCTCGCCACCGCGCTTGGCTTTGGA
>JALOLX010000167.1 GCA_025455765.1 Flavobacteriales bacterium
CAAGGCAGCCACGATCCACTGCGACATCGGATGTCGTAGTTCTTCCCTGCGCATGAACCAGATCAACGCCGCACCGAGCAGAAGAAAGGCCGGATGAACGAAGACCTTCAATACATAGATGAAATTGGGGAGCAAGTAGTGCAGTTCGCCATCGTCGGAGCGCTGTACCCGTGAAAGGGCATTCATCGGCGACCAATCGGCCAGCGGAACCCACAGCTGACCGTTCCCCATGTCGACCAACCCAGTTGCAAGGAAAACCACGATACCAGCCACTGACAAGGAACCCACCCACTTTACGCGCAACCCACGGCCCTTCAGCGGACCGACCACCAGAGCCAAGCCGAGGACCAACAGAACCGGTGCTGCCGCCATTCGTACCCAGAGTGCCCACGCACCAAGCAGCACGCACCACAGCGCAGCAGCGATCCGGCCCGTGCGCAACCAACGCAGCGCCATCGCGAGCGCACCAAGCAAGAGCGCCATGGCCGTCACATCGCTCATCACCGTGGCGCTGTATCGGAGCAGGAACGGACTCGTGGCCAGGGTGACCAACAAGTACCGGTCGACCGTGGCACCCGAAGTGGGACCATGCCGTTGCACCAGGATCGACCGAGCCACCAGCACCAACACCACGAACGCGACAAGCGACACCACACGGAGCCCCGCCAACGCCCCCATGCCGCTCATTCCGACCAGCGCACCGAGGAACGGATAGCCATGCGGATGTTCAGCCATACGGGGCCGTGCACCACCAAGCCACCAGTCCATCCAGGCCCGGGCCAGCCGCCAGTGATCGTGCCCATCCTGACCGTTCACACCTTCGTATCCCCCGGACCACGCGAATACCAAAAGGAGCGCACAAAGCCCCACCAGAGCTGCCAGGAACAGGAAGGTCCGTCGCGCCATCAACATCGTGGGCCAAGGTAACCGGGCAGGAACGTTACTTTCATCGCCGTGTTCAACGGTCCAGGCCACATTTCCGCTGCTTGCGACGTCTTCCCCATGAACGACCTCATGGACAGGACGACACTCGTCGACACGGATGAATGCACTCGGGTACAGGCCGCGCTGCTCCGCACGCTCGCCTATTTCGACGTGTTCAAGCATCCCTTGAGCCTGCCGGAACTGCTCCGATACGCTGACCTGAAGCTCAGCCATGAAGGCCACATCCGGCAGTTGCTCGATGCACTGGTCACGCGTGGAGCCATCGAACACCATGCAGGCTATTGGACCTTGAGCGACGCAGCGACGCGCGTACACCATCGTGAGCTGTCTGCTGAACGCGCCAAAGCACGGTTCCCACAGGCCGAACGTATGACGCGCCGCATCGCCAGCTTTCCGTTCGTACAGGCCGTCTTCATCAGCGGCAGCCTCAGCAAGGGGTGCATGGCACCCGATGGCGACATCGACTACTTCATCATCACCCGGCCCGGGAGGCTCTGGGTGGCGCGCACCCTGCTCATCCTTTACAAGAAGTTCTTCCTGCTGAACAGCCGACGCGACTTCTGCGTGAACTACTTCGTGGATACCGAGCATCTCACGGTCACCGACCACGACCGTTACACCGCCCTGGAAGTAGTGACGCTCATCCCCCTCTATGGCAACGGCACTACGGAAGCGTTCTTTGATCGTAATGCATGGGCCTTTGCGCATTATCCTGCGACACACGTACCGCGCAGCAAGGAAGTGCAGGCCCAACTCCCCCGCCTCAAAGCGTTGCTCGAACGCCTGCTGAACGGCCGTATCGGCGGCTCACTGGACTCTTGGGCCATGCAACTGACCTGGCATTTCTGGCGCTGGAAGTTCGACCACCTCGACCCCAAAGCGTTCGACCAGGCACTCCGCACACGCACCTACGTCAGCAAGCACCATCCGCGAGACTTCCGGCATCTGGTGTTGGACGGATATGAACTGCGTATGCGTAACCTGGAACAGCAATTGGGACGATCGCTCCGCTGAACATGGCCCGAACGCTCGTCACGCACAGCTATTTCTACCGCCTCGACCCCAAACAGTGGAAGGATGCGCGCCCGTACCCTCCACTTGGCACGATCCAACTTGCGGCCTTACTCCGACAGCGGGGGCATCACGTTCAGGTGTTCGATCCGGGCTTAAGCACTGGTCCGGAGGCGCTGGCACCCGTGCTGGCTGCACAACGACCGGATGTGCTCATCATCCAGGACGACAGCTTCAACTACCTCACCAAGATGTGTCTCAGTGTGATGCGCGAAGCAGCGTTGCACATGATCGGACAAGGTACAGCCGCTGGTTGCCGGGTGCTGGTGAACAGTTCCGACGCGACGGATCACCCACAAGCGTATTTGCAGGCCGGGGCTACCGCCGTCATCCTCGGTGAAAGCGAAGAAGCGATGGCCGAAGTGTTGGCCCATTGGGATGCGGAACAGCCCTGGCAGCACCTGGCCAACGTGGCCTACTTGGAGAGCGACCAGCTGATCGCGAGACCGAAACGACCTGTACTTCGCGCACTGGACGAACTGCCCCCACCCGCCTGGGACCTCATCGACACTGCACCGTACCGCGAGCGCTGGCAGCGATCACAAGGCTTCTTCAGCCTGAACATGGCCACCACGCGCGGCTGCCCGTTCAAGTGCAACTGGTGCGCGAAACCCATTTATGGGAACCGCTACAACAGCCGTTCTCCGGAACACGTGGTCGATGAGATCGCCATGGTCCAGCGCCTTCACCGGCCAGATCACCTCTGGTTCGCCGATGATATCTTCGGTCTGAAGCCCGGTTGGGTGCAGCGCTTCGCAGTCGTGCTGGAGGAACGTGGGATCAAGATCCGCTACAAGATCCAAAGTCGTGTGGACCTGCTATTGGAGAGCGACACCATCGATGCCTTGGTGCGCTCAGGTCTGGAGGAGGTGTGGGTGGGCGCAGAAAGCGGCAGCCAGCACATCCTGGACGCCATGGACAAAGGCACGCGCGTGGAACAGATCGGTGCGGCCACCCGTCTGCTGAAGGAGAAAGGTGTGCGCGTCTGCTTCTTCCTTCAGTTCGGCTATCCAGGTGAGACCGACGCGGATGTCGAACGCACCATCCGGATGGTGGAGGAACTCATGCCCGATGACATCGGTGTCTCGGTCTCCTATCCATTGCCAGGCACCCCGTTCTATGAGCGTGTGCAGACTGAACTGGGCACAAAGGCCAACTGGACCGATAGCGATGATCTGGCCATGATGTTCCGCAGCCAGCACAAGCCGGACTACTACAAGCGATTGCATCGCTATGTACATGCACGCTACCGCAAACGACAGGCACAGCAAGCGCTGCTGGACCTTTTCCGAGGACGTTCCATGGATGTTCACCGCGGCCTGTCCATGTTCTACTACCTGCCTGCTGTGATCACCAACCGCATTCGGTTGGCAGCCCTTTGACCATGGACGCCTTCGATGTAGCAGCGGCCACGTACGACGCCGATTTCACGCATAGCGCTGTGGGCACAGCACAACGCGATCAAGTGTTGCGTGCGCTGGCTCCACTGTTGGAGGGTCCACCCAAACGCGTGCTCGAACTGAATTGCGGCACCGGGGTGGATGCCGTACACATGGCACGCGCCGGCCATTCCGTGTTGGCTACCGATCGCAGCAGGGCCATGCTTGCCATCGTTCATGCGCGTACACTGGAAGCCGGGTTGGGGCACCTGGTGAGCACCGCTGAACTCGACCTGCAGGCACCGCAGCTGCCAACAGATGAAGGTCCGTTCGATCTGGTACTGTCGAACCTCGGTGGTCTCAACTGTATCGATGCGGAAGGCCTCGAACGGATCGGCAGGACCGTGGCGACCGTCCTACGCCCGGGCGGCATTTTCGTGGCTGTACTGATGGCCGATCGCTGTCTGCTTGAGACCCTGTACTACCTGATCCGCTTGCGACCAACAGTGGCGTTCCGCAGATGGACAACAGGAGCCATCGAAGTGCCCGTCGGGACCTCCACGGTCACCACCTGGTACCACTCCCCCACGCGTGTAAGGAACGCCTTCGGTCCGCATTTCGTCCGCGAGGACCTCCGCCCTATCGGCCTGTTCGTACCGCCGGGTTATCTTGAGCCACGCCTGCGGAACCGACCCATCCTACTCCGTCAGTTGGCACGCTTGGACCGATCCCTATCATCAGCTTCCGGTCTTGCCCGCCTTGGTGATCACTACCTCATCCAATTCCGTCGCACAGCATGAAGGTGCTCCTCTCCCACGGATACTTCCTACATGAGGACGCCAAGGAGCAAGCCCTCATGCGGCCCTATCCGCCGCTGGGCCTGTTGTACATCGCGGGTCATTTGCGCGATGCAGGCCACGATGTCCGTGTGTACGATAGCACCTTCGGATCGATCGGGGCATTGTATGGAACGCTTCGCGCAGAAAGGCCCCAATGCCTTGGCCTGTATGTGAACTTGATGACGCGTGCCAACGTCGTTCGCATCATGAAGCAGGTGCGCCAGGACCCGGAACTTCAGCACCTGCCGATCATCCTCGGTGGGCCGGAGACCCGAGCACATGCCCAACGGTTCCTGGACTTCGGTGCGACGGCCTGTGTGGTGGGCGAAGGTGAAAGGACCATGTCCGATCTCATCACTGCGTTCGATGCGGGACGCACCGACCTGCACGACATACCCGGTATCGTGTGGCGCGACACCCAGGGCACCGTACATATCAATCCTGAACGCGACAAGCTCAAGGACCT
>JALOLX010000168.1 GCA_025455765.1 Flavobacteriales bacterium
TGAAGGATCTGGCAGGTTCTACGAGAAGGACAACGTTCGTTTCTGTAGGATCGCACGTGGTTCGTTGTACGAAACCAAAAACCATCTCTGGGATGCGCTCGATGAAGGCTATATCGACCAGAAGACACATGAAGAAACTTGCGAACTCATTATTCGTGCTATCCAGACCGTGAATGGCTACATACGGTATTTGTTATCCATGGGAAAGCGCTATACCGTAAGCGAACCTGGCGGTCCTGACCCTGACAGCAACCCTGACCTACCCTAGAAATTCGAGGCCCGGGGACGATCAACGAACACCGACGAACGACATCTGCTCCACCCAATACCTTCGCGCCCATGTCCGATCTCGCCCACCGCGTGGTGGCCCGCATGTTCGACCATGACCCCTTCAGCCAATGGATGGGCATGGAGCGTGTGCTGGTGGAACCCGGCCGTTGCGTGTTGCGCATGACCGTGCGAAGCGAGCACCTCAATGGCTTTGCGATCGCGCACGGAGGCATCACCTATGCGTTATCCGACAGCTGCCTCGCCTTCGCGGCCAACAGCCACGGCATCCAATGCGTGAGCGTGGAGACCTCCATCAGTCATACCAAGCCAGTGAAGGAAGGCGACCTGCTTACAGCCACGAGCCAGGAGATGAGCCGTTCCCGCAGCATCGGCATCTATCACATCACCGTTACCGACCAGCACGGCACCACCGTTGCGCTGTTCAAGGGCACCGTCTTCCGCACCGGAAAGCCATGGTTCCCCGATGAAGCCGTACCCGACCCATGAGCACCCCTTCCGCTTACATCATTGACGCCGTGCGTAGCCCCATCGGCAATTTCACCGGCACCCTCTCCCCGGTGCGAGCCGACGACCTGGCCGCGCATGTCATCTCAGCGCTGATGGACCGTCACCCACAGCTGGACCGCGCCGCCATTGACGACGTGATCCTGGGCTGTGCCAACCAGGCCGGCGAGGACAACCGCAACGTGGCGCGCATGGCCGTGTTGCTGGCCGGCCTGCCGGTGACCGTTCCGGGCGAGACCGTGAACCGGTTATGCGCTTCAGGCATGAGCGCCGTGGTACAGGCTGGTCGCGCCATTGCTGCAGGTGAAGGCGGCCTGTTCATCGCCGGTGGTGTGGAGCACATGACCCGTGGCCCCTGGGTGATGAACAAGGCCAGCACCCCGTTCGGTCGCGATGCGCAGCTGTTCGACTCCAGCTTCGGCTGGCGCTTCGTGAACCCGCTGATGAAGGAGCGGTACGGTGTGGACGCCATGGGCGAGACCGCCGAGAATCTCCTCGACCTGCCGCGCGAACAGGCCATCACCCGCGAAGACCAGGACCGGTTCGCCCTGTGGAGCCAACAAAAGGCTGCGGCGGCGCAAGCCAGTGGACGGTTCGCGATGGAGATCGCGGGAGTAAGCATACCGCAGCGCAAGGGCGAACCGCTGCTGTTCTCACAGGATGAGTTCATCAAGCCCCGCACCACTATGGAAGGACTGGCGGCGCTGAAGCCCGCCTTCCGCAAGAACGGCTCGGTGACCGCAGGGAACGCCAGTGGCCTGAACGATGGTGCAGCTGCGGTGCTCGTGGCGAGCGAGGCGGCCATCAAGCAGCACCAGCTGAAGCCCTTGGCTCGCCTCGTGAGCAGCGCGGTGGTGGGCGTTGAACCCCGCATCATGGGCATCGGTCCGGTGAACGCCACCCACCTGGCCTTGAAGCGGGCCGGACTCCGGCTGGAGGACATGGACATCCTGGAGCTGAACGAGGCCTTTGCGGCACAGGTGCTCAGCTGCACGCGCAGCCTTGGCGTGGCCGATGACGATCCGCGGGTCAACCCTAACGGTGGGGCCATCGCTCTGGGCCACCCGCTGGGTATGAGCGGCGCGCGCTTGCTGCAGACCGCTTCGCTGGAACTACAGCGCACCGGCAAGCGCTACGCCTTGTGTACCATGTGCATCGGTGTTGGCCAGGGGTACGCGGTGGTGCTGGAGCGTTGTTGATCGTCTTCATACTGCCGTAACATTCACCGCCGGAGGTATTAGCTTCGCCCTCTCTGACGACTTCTCCCATGCACGTCCAGGAACAGATCAACCTCTTCATTGCCGAGCAACCTGAATGGCAGCGCAAGCTGCTGGTGCGGCTCCGGCAGCTCATCCACGCGGCCGACAGCGAGATCGAGGAGACCTGGCGAGGCCAGGCGCCCCACTTCGAGCGTCATGGCGTCGTGGTGAGCCTTCATCCGCTGAAGACCTGCGTGAGCGTATGGTTCCCCAAGGGCGATCAGCTCAAGGACACGCACGGACTCTTCACCTTGAGCGAGAAGGACGCCGCCCGCGAAGTGCGCAAGTACAAGCTGGAAGAAGGTGATACGATCAACGAAAAGGCCTTCGCAGACCTGCTCAAACAGGCGCTGAAGCTCAACCGTCCTCCGCGTGCCGAGGCCAAGACCCGCAGCGCGGCCAACCTTCCCGAGGAATTCGCCTGTGTGCTGGAGAAGGACGCCAGCACCCGCGAGCAGTGGGAAGGTCTGAGTGCGGAAGCCCGACAGGAATTCGCCGAATGGCTGGCGGACGCCAAGCAGGAAGAAGCGCGCAAACGCCGGGTGGCCAAGGCCCTGGAGCTGATCCGCGCTGGCCAGCACATGGGCGACGCCTTCAAGGTGAGCTGAACCGACCTCCGCCCGACCAACAAGGGCCTTGGTGCATTGCGCCAAGGCCCTTGTTGGTCATGGACCGCTGGGCATCAGGCCGACCAACGGCAGCAGCGACCGTGGGGTGCAAAGGTGCCATGACAGGTACCAACGCGAAACCCCGGGGGGCTACCCCGGGGCTCACGAACTCCAGACGAACGGGTGAGCCGTTCAGCCTTTCTTCTCCTGGTGACGGGCGAAGCGCTTGTTGAACTTGTCCACGCGACCGGCGGTGTCCACAAGCATCATCTTACCCGTGTAGAACGGGTGTGAGGTGTGGCTGATGTCCAGCTTCACCAAGGGGTACTCGTTGCCATCCTCCCAGGTCATGCTATCCTTCGTGTTCGCGCAGCTTTTGCCGAGGAACATGTATTCGTTGGACATGTCCTTGAACACGACCGTACGGTAGTTGGAGGGGTGGATATCCTTCTTCATGACAGAACTTCCGTTAAGGGCCGCAAAAGTAAGGGAAAGTTCCTGTTCCACCAAAGTCCCTTCCTCACTTGTCCACATCCGGGCAATGATCGGGCATTTTCTGCGTAGGTAGGTTGGCCGAAGCGGGCCATCTTTGCACGCCTTGAGAACCCTGCTCCCCCTGTTCCTGCTCGTGCTGCTCTTCGGCCCCGGATGCCGCAAGGACGAGCTGTTCACCGATGAGGGAGGCATCTCCCTGGTCTTCAGCCAGGATTCCATCCTCTTCGATACGGTCTTCACCACGGTAGGCACGGTGACCAAGCGCTTCACCGCCCGGAACCCGAACAACCGTGCGGTGCGGGTGGACATTGCCTTGGAGGGTGGCGGTCCTTCCCCCTACCGGATCAATGTGGACGGCATCCCGGGCAACAGTTTCACCGATGTGGAGATCCTCGGGGGCGATAGTGTCTTCGTTTTCGTGGAAGCCACCTTGGGGCCCGGAGGAGTGAACACCCCCTTTGTGCTCACCGACCATGTGGTGTTCAACACCAACGGTACCGAACAGAAGGTGCTGCTGGAGGCGTGGGGACAGGATGCGCACTTCATCCGTCCCGACAACTTCCTGAACGGCCTGCCACCCTTCAGCTATGTGGTGGGCGGCTTCGACGAGAACGGCAACCAGATCTGTGGGCAGACCGCGATCTGGTCCAACGACAAGCCTTATGTCATCTACGGGTATGCTGTTGTGGACAGCTGCAATGCGTTGATCATCGAGGAAGGGGTGCGGGTGTACGTGCACAATGGCGGCGGGCTCTGGGTGTACCGGGGAGGTCAGGTGACCATGAACGGCACCATCACCAACCCCATCACGTTCCAGGGTGATCGGCGCGAAGAGCTCTATGCCGAGCTGCCTGGCCAGTGGGACCGCATCTGGATCAACGAAGGCGCACCCGGCACACAGAACCTCCTAGAGAATGTGCTGGTGAAGAACGCCCTGGTCGGCATCCAATGCGAGACCTGGCCCCTGGTCCCCGACCTGCCCACCAGCGAGAACACCTTGGTGCTGAACAACGTGCGCATCCGCAACTGCAGTGCGGCAGGGCTCCTCAGTCGCAACTACCGCATCACCAGCAACAACCTGTTGGTGGGCGACTGCGGCCAATACAGCTTGGCCCTTACCGGCGGTGGACAATACGAATTCTGGCACACCACCGTGGCCAACTATTGGGATTATGAGGTGCGGCAGACCCCGGCATTCTTCCTGACCAATGCCTACCAGGATGCGTTCGGAACCGTACAGGTGCGCCCGATCGAGGAGAGCTTCTTCCGCAATGGCATCATCTACGGCAACATCGAGCGGGAGTTCGAACTGGGGTTCAACGCCTTGTCTCAACCCAATGTGCAGTTCCGGAACATGCTCTTACGGACCAACGTGGCCACCAACGACCCCACCTACTTCGAAGCGTCAACCATCTGGCGTAACACCGACCCCGGGTTCCTCAGTGTGGCCGACCGTGACTTCCGACTGGGGGCAGGATCCTTCGCCCGCAACCGCGGCTTTCCGAGTCCGGTACAAGCGCTTATCGACCTCGCAGGCA
>JALOLX010000169.1 GCA_025455765.1 Flavobacteriales bacterium
CTTGGTGCTGGTGCGGTCCGCATCGTGCTTCAGGTAGCCGGCCTCGTCCATGTCCAGCCAATCCTTGAAGATGTCCGTTGCAGGCTTGTGACCGATGGCTACGAAGAGACCGGTGACATCGAGCTTGCGTTCCTCGCCGGTCTTGTTGTTCACAGCGAGGATGCCATCCACTGCGTGTTCGCCGAGCACGTCCTTCACTTCGGTGTTGAAGAGCACCTCGATATTGGGCGTGTTCTCCACACGGTGCACCATGGCTTTGGAGGCGCGGAACTTGTCGCTGCGCACCAGCATGTACACTTTGGGGCAGAGCTTGGCGAGGTAGGTGGCCTCTTCTGCAGCGGTATCACCGGCGCCCACGAGCACCACGTTCTGGCCACGGTAGAAGAAGCCGTCGCATACGGCGCAAGCCGTTACACCACCGCCGATATCGCGCAGGCGGATCTCGTTGGGCAGGCCCAGCCACTTGGCACTGGCGCCGGTGCTGATGATCACCGTGTCGGCGTGGATCTCCTCCTTCTCATCCACCCAAACCTTGTGTACCGGTCCGCTGAAGTCCACCTTGGTCACCCAACCATTGCGGATGCGGGTATCGAATCGCAGTGCCTGCTGCTTGAGGTCCTCCATCATGTCAGGACCCGTGCGGCCCTTGGGATAGCCGGGGTAATTGTCCACCTCGGTGGTCTGGGTGAGCTGGCCGCCCGGTAGAGGCCCTTCTATCATCAAGGGCTTCATGTCGGCGCGCGCAGCGTAGATGGCTGCGGAGTATCCGGCGGGGCCCGATCCAATGATCAGGCATTTCACATGTTCTGGGGATGCGCTCATGGTCGTAGGGCCGCAAAGGTATCCACCACCAAGGCACCCTCAGGTGACCGCGATCACCTTCAGCCTTGGATGGCCGCGCGGACCGGTTCGGCTACGGGATGCACACGGCAGTGTCTAGCCGAACGCCCAAGCCTGCCCATACACCCAGTCCTCCGGTCACATTGCTGATGACGTTGGCGGGGTTGCTGAACACATCGCCCTGGGTGTTGATGTTGGTCTCCAAGGTATTGTAGAAGCGGTACTCGATGGTTCCCATATTGGCGAGCTTCACCACCACCGTGTCGCCGCGCTTGAAGTAGCCGGATTCGAGGTCCACGGCGTTGCTGAACGGCTCGGAGCCGCGGTTGTAGGCAAAGTCGAACGTAAGCCCGTTGACAAAGCGGTCCTCGAACACGGAGAACGTTGGGGGAATGAAGCGTGCGTCCTTGGGTTCTCCGTTCGCACCAGCATTGATGCGCCGGGCGAACCAGCGGTAGGCATTGCCGATGGTGTCAGGGTCGCTGAGGGTGGCCCACATGAAGCCGAGCGAATCATCGCCCGGGTTCTGTTCCGCCAGGCGGAACCAGAGCGAATCGAGCGCAACGGCGTTGGGGATGGTGGTGGTGGCGCTCAGTTCGTTGCCATCGGCGAGCACGTTCAGCGTGTAGGTACGGCCTTCCACTCCAAGCAAACTGTTGTCCTGCTTGGTCCAGGCGCAGATGTTGGCCTGGCGGAGCAGGTCCGGGTCGAGGCCCACGAGAGCGGCCACCTCTTCCAGTTGGTCCTCCGGGATGATCTCGCTGCAGATGCGGTCCAGCGTGTGGGTGGTGGTGCCATCAAAGACGGTCACGGTAGCGTCGCTCACAAAGGTGGCGGCGATGGCGGCCACGTTGGTGGGGTCGAAGAAGTTCTGCGTACGGGACAACAGGATGATGGGCGGTGCACCGGTCTCGATGGTGCCTTCCACCACGATGCGCGGGTCGGTACGTGGGAGTTCCACGGTGATCTCCTTTTCGCAGGCTGCGAGCAGGAACAGGAAGGGGAGGAGGAAGCGCTTGTCCATCAGAACTTGAAGTTCCAGGTGACCGAGGGAAGGATGGTGAAGAGCGATACCTGATTGGCCAGGACACGGAAATCGCCTTGTGCTGGTGAACCGGCTGCATCAAAGTAGATGAAGAACGGATTTGCGCGGTTATAGGTGTTGTAGATGCCGAAAGTCCAGCTGCTCTTCCAACGCCGGTCCACGGTCTTCAGTTCACCGGTCACCGGGTCCTTCACTTCCTTGGTGGGCTTGTTGTTGAGCGTAGCGGCCAGGTCAAGGCGATGGTACGGGATCATGCGGTAGCCATTCCGTTCGGTGTATTCGCTCACCAGGCGACCCTCGAAGAAGTAGCGGTTCACGGGCAGGGTGACCGCTTGGCCGGTGGCGTAGACGAAGGTGGCGCCGAAGCTCCAACGCTTGCTGTGGTCATAGGCGAGCACCACGCTCAGATCGTGCCTGCGGTCCCAACGGCTGGGGAATTCACGGCCCTGGTTGATGTCCGGGAAGGTGCGCATGGTCTTGCTCCAGGTGTAGCCTACCCAACCGTTCAGCTTGCCGGTGACCTTCTTGATGAAGAGCTCTGTGCCGTAGCTGTAGCCGTCGCCAAAGACCAACTGCGCGTCGTAATTGGCGTTGCCGTTATTCTGCGGTTGGGCACCTTCGGCATATTCGATCAGGTTGGCGAAGTCCTTGTAATAGGCCTCCACACTGGTCTCATAGGTGCGGTCCTTGATATCGCGGAAGTAGCCGATGGCGTATTGGGTGCCGATCTGGGGCTTCACGTTCTCGCTACTGGGGATCCACACGTCGGTGGGCAGCGCCACACTGCTGAAGCTGGCCAGGTGAACGTATTGTTGGGCCCGGTTGTAGGAGGCTTTGATGCTGCTGCGCTTGTCCAGACGGTAGCGTACGGCCAGGCGGGGTTCAAGCGCTGCGTAACCGAAGATGTTCTCGCCAGCGGGAATGGTATCCACGCTGGTGTTGCGCCCCAGTCGATCGGTGTTGTAACGCGTGTAGGGCCCCACATGGTTGAAGGTGGTGAGGCGCAGACCGGCGTTGATGCGGATGGCGTCGGTCAGGTCGAAGTCATCCATCACATACAACGCGGTCTCGTGGGCATGCAGCTTTGGTGGGGTGTCGATGTTGAATTCCGTATCGCCACTGCTCACGTTCACCGTGCTGGTGGTATAGATGTGGTAGGTGTATTGGCCACCGTACTTCAGGTTGTGGCGCGCACTGGCGAAGTGGGTCAGATCGGCCTTCACACTGTAATCGCGGATGCCGCTGAAGAGCTCGAAAGCGAACTCCTCCTGCTTGGCCTCGAAGGCGAAGCGGTAGTCGCTGAAGGTGGCGGTGGTATTCAGGAAGAGCTTGGGTCCGAAGATGTGGTTCCACCGGGCTGAGAGCGTTGCATTGCCCCAAGGGATGCGGAAGTTGGGATCCCCCGGATCCCTTCCGCTGAAGTCGAACACGTCACGGCCGAAGTAGCCACTGACATACAAGCGGTTGTTGTCGTTCAGGCGATAGTTGGCCTTGGCGTTGAGGTCGTAGAAGTAGTATCCCGAACCCGAGAAGGCGGAGGAGTCGTTGATGAACGGCCGGGTGAGCACATCGATGTAGGTGCGCCGACCGCTCACGATGAATGAGCTGCGGTCCTTCACGATGGGGCCTTCCAAGGTCAAGCGCGAAGAGATCAGTCCGATACCACCTTGCCCATGGAAGCCCTTGTCATTGCCCTCCTTCATGGTGATGTCGAGCACGGACGATACCCGTCCACCATAGTTGGCCGGCATGCCACCCTTGATCAGTTCGATGTTCTTCACCGCATCGGCATTGAACACGCTGAAGAAGCCGAAGAGGTGGGATGCGTTGTAGACCACGGCCTCATCGAGCAGGATCAGGTTCTGGTCGGGGCCGCCGCCGCGCACGTAGAAGCCGCTGTTGCCCTCGCCGTTGCTCTGCACGCCGGGCAGGAACTGGATGGTCTTCAGGATGTCCACCTCACCGAGCAGTGCGGGCAGGGTGTTCAGGCGTTGCACATCCAGTTCCACCGTACCCATTTGGGTGCCTTCGGTATTGTTCTTGGTCTTCTCGCCCACCACCTCGAATTCCTTGGCCATGATGGTGGTGGGTTGGGCTTCGATGTTGAGCTTCATATCCCCCTTCACCTCCAGCACGCGGCTGAACTCCTGGTAGCCGATGAAGCTCATCACGATGGTGTGCGTGCCAGCAGGGACGTTGAGCACATAATAGCCATACGTGTTGGTGGAGCCACCTTTCAGGGTCTCCTTCACATAGACGTTGGCCCCGATCAGCGTTTCGCCAGTGGTGGCGTCCTTCACGAAGCCGCTGATGGTGAAGGTGCCTTGGGCAGAGGCTGTGAGGGGCAGCAGAGCGGCCAACAGGAGCGGGAGGATCGCGGAACAACGCATGATGGGCCGCAAAGGTACCGGCATGGATAGGGGGACCGGCGACCGCTCAAGGGCCTGTGCTTACCGTTCATCCCTGCCGGCCATTGACCGCCATCGTGCGGTTCGTGCCTTTCATGTGGCAGCGACACACGTCCGACACAGATGTTCAGGCGCATTCGCACCGATCTACGTTCATTCGCGACGGATCATTACATTTGCGCCCCGTTCGGGTCCAGTACAGCCCTGTGTCGATGTTCTTCGGAACGTTCGCCGCGAAATGTGCGACAAGGTTCATCAGGGCATAACGCAGCCCGGTAGCGCATCTCCGCCGTACGGCGGACGGGATGGTCGCTGCGAAATGCGGGACAAGGTTCCTCGGGGTGTAGCGCAGCCCGGTAGCGCACTTGCATGGG
>JALOLX010000170.1 GCA_025455765.1 Flavobacteriales bacterium
GAAGTGGTCGTGGAGCGTAGAGGCCGAGCGTGCGCTAAGTCCCAGGTGGATGTTCTGGAAGAGCCTGCTGCGCAAGCGATCGAAGTGGTGCTCGATGCGGGCTGCACCGCCCAGGTGTTCACTGCCCAGACCATACAATGGCGCCACCACCCATTCGGTGCGTTGGCTGGGGAAGGTGGTGTTGTGCAGGAGCAGTCCCACCTGCAGCCCATCGTGGCCGTTGGCCGCTATCGCTGGGGTGAAGAACACCGAGCCCCGGTCCTGCTGCTCCAGCCCGGCGAGGAACTTGAAGCGGGGTGCGGCAGTGCGCTTGAAGAGACCCGATGAACGCACCGTATTGTTGCGCCGTTCGCCTGCATCGATGCGCACACGGTCCACTTCGGGCCAGGGTAGTCGCGTATACTCTGTTCTTCCCTGATGCCCGAAACCATGGTTCCAGTCCCATATCGTACCCAGGCTGTCCGCACCGAGGTATCCTGTGATGGGGAAGGGCACCTTCGATGGACCTTTCGCACGGTGGCCGAGGTGCAGGCGCTCTTCCGTACCTCCTTGCAGCCGGCGGTCGAGGGATACCGCCTTCACGCGGTACTTCTCATCGGTGCAGAGAAATCCCTTGAACAGCCAGTTCAGGTCCTTGTCGCTCTCGCGCTCGAAGACCCGCTGTACATCCGCTGGTGCGGGGTGGCGGAACTTGAATTCGGCATAGTACCCGCGCATGCAGCGCTTCATGTCCGCTTCACCCAAGTAGGCAAGTAGGTGGTCGAATGCCAACGCCGACTTCATGTAGACGTTGGTGCCGTAGTTGGTGCTGGTGTAGTGCGCGCTGTGCAGGCAAAGGCCTTGGTCCAGGTTACGGCGTGCGTTGAGGCGGTAGCCCAGTTCGCTCTGCATGCGGTGTGCGTCACTGGACGTCAGCTCTTCCGAAAGGCCCGGGATGGAGATGCTCATGCCACTGCCTGGATAATGGCGCCGCATGTAGGTAAGCTCCACGAAGCTGTTCATGCCTTCATCCATCCACGGGTGATCGCGTTCGTTGCTGGCCAGGATCCCTTGGAACCAATTGTGCCCCACCTCATGCGCGATCACATTGTCCAGCGCCTGCACATCGCCCATGTCGCCGATGATGGTGATCATGGGATACTCCATGCCTCCGCCCGCGCTGATGGTGCCGTCCACCGCTGTACATACCTCGTAGGGGTAGTCGCCGAGCCATTCGCTGTAGTGCACCACGCTGTTGACCAGCGAGCGTGTGCCGATGGCCTCCCATTCCTCGGCGTTCTTGGGTGTGAACAGGGCCCATACCGTCACTGATCGCTTGCTGTCGGGCAGAGTGGCCACATCCTTGCGTACGATGAAGCGCTTGTCGGCGAACCAGGCGAAGTCGTGTACGTCGTCCTGCACATAGCGCAGGGTCTTGGTGGCTTGCGCGGTGGGCGGGAAGGCGTTGAGCGAATTGCGTTGGAAGTCCACCTTGAAGCGGCGGGGATCGGCGTAGGGCACCGCGGCAAGACTGTCCATCCACGCTTGTTCGGCGCTGTTCTGGAGCACGCCGGTGGCACCCACCACGTAGTTCGCGGGCAGGGTGATGGACACATCGTAGTGGCCGAACTCGCAGAAGAACTCGCCCTGAGTGAGGTAGGGCATGGTGTGCCAGCCTTGTGCATCGTACACAGCGGGCTTGGGGAACCATTGGGTGATGTAGTAGGCCTGCCCCGTATGCCCCAGGCGGGAGAACTTACCGTCAGGGATCTTTACGCGGAAGGGTGTCCGCAGGGTGGTGCTGGTACCTGGCATCACAGGTACGGCGAGCTTCACCCAGGCGATGTCGCTGTGCTGCGGGTGGTAGCCCCAGTTGAGCTTGGTATCGTTGCCATCGCGAAAGTCGAGGCTGTCGATGCCGCCGCGTTCTTCCGGCGTTGCGAAGTGCAGGTCGAGCTCACCCGTGCGCACCAGCTGCTTGTCCAGCGCGGTGTTCGGCGCGGAATACGCGTTGGGCCACAGGTGCATCCACAGCGTATCGAGCGCGGTGCTGCTGTTGTTGGTATAGCGGATGGTCTCCTCGCCGTGCAGCACATGGGCCACGTCGTCCAGCCTTACATTGATCGTATGGTCGACCCGTTGCTGGAAGGTGGCCTGCGCGTAGCACGCAGCAGCTGGCGTAAAGGCGCAAAGCAGCGGAAGAAGGCGGTACATGAGCAGTGGGCTGTGGCAGTGTGACGCATCCGGGCAGTGGATGTTACACCGCCACGGCTTGTCGTTATGAGCCGAAGAGCTTGGCCAGCGCCACCTCCAGTTCCGCAGCGCGCAGGCCCTTCTCCAGCACCTTGCCTTCCTTGTCCAGCAATACGGTGAAGGGGATGCTGGTGACGCCGTATTCCTGCGCGGCGGCGTTGCTCCAGAAGCCCAGGTCGCTCACATGCTTCCAAGGCAGTCCATCGTCCGCGATGGCCTTCACCCAGGCACCGTGGTCACGGTCCAGCGATACGCCCAGGATCTCGAAGCCCTTCTTGTGGTACTTGTCATAGACGCGCTTCACATTGGGGTTCTCCATGCGGCAAGGGCGGCACCAGCTGGCCCAGAAGTCGATGAGCACGTACTTGCCGCGCAGTTCGCTCAGCGCGTAGGTGCCGCCATCCGGGGTCTGTTGCTGGATCTCAGGTGCCACGCCGCCGATGGGCAGCATGTTGGCCACGCGTTCGGCCTCCTGCGCCTGCAACTTCATGGCGATCTCCTGCTGCTCCAATTGGTCCACACCTTGGCGGAACTGGGCATAGAAGCCGGACTTCGGCATGGTCTTGCGCATGTCATCACGCACCTGCTTGAAGAGCGCCATCTCCTGTTGGATGTTGAGGCGGTTCACCGCAGCCAGGGCGGCCGGAGAGCTGCTGTGCTCCTTGGTGAAGCTGATGCAACGGGCGTGGAAGGCGCTGTTCAAGGCATTGAGGCTGTCGACCAGCGATGAATTGGACGGGTCGGCGCTGATGCCTTGGCGCAGGCCGTCGCGCTTGGCTTCGTAGGCGCGGGTCTCCGCCAGGAAGCCGTGGTAGGCCTCGCTGTGGAAGGAACCCTTGACGGAAGTCGGTGTGGCAAGGCTGCCCGCGCTCGCTTCCACGGACAGCGATTCCGCACTGTCCAGGGCCACCACCAGCTGCTCATCGCCCACAGCGATGCGGTAGAAGTCCAGCGGCAGCGCGGGAATGTTGAATGTACCGGCGCCGTTGTTGTCCAGCTTCACGCTGTCCACGTGGTAGGGTCGGCCGTTCTCGAAGCGATCGAAGTAGGCGGTGCGCCCGGCGGCACCATCCACGCGCAGGGCCACTTCACGGGTGCCACCGCCACCACAAGCGGCCAGCAACAGGGATACGGAGAGGAGGGGTAGAACGCGGTTCATATCGTTCGGTGTTCGCTTATTGGTTGTCCAGCAATTGGCGCACCACTTCGTTGGCGCGCTTCGGATCGGCCTTGCCCTTGGTGCCCTTCATCACTTCGCCCATGAACAGCCCGAGCAAGCCTTTCTGGCCACTGCGATAGGCCTCCACCTTGTCCGGGTAGTTGGCCATCACATCGCGGGCGATCTGCGCGATGAGGTCCTCGTTGGTATCCTGCACCAGGTCATGCTGTTGCGCCAACTGTTCCGCTGTGCTGGCGGTGTCGGTGAGCATGAGCGGGAAGAGCTTCTGCGCAGCAACGCTGTGGCTCACCTTGCCCGCATCGATCAGGCCGATCAATCCGGCGAGGCGTTCAGCGGGTATCGGGAAGGATTCCATCGGCAGGCCGCGTTCGTTCAACCAGCCACGCACATCGCCCATCACCCAGTTGGCTGCGCCCTTGTAATTGGTGGTGCGCGCGATAAGGGCTTCGTAATAGAGCGCAGTGGCCTTGTCGTCCGTGAGGATGCCGGCGTCGTAGTCGCTCAGTCCGAGCTGTTGGGTGTACTTGGCACGCAGCTCACGCGGCAGCGGCGGCATGGCCCTGCGGATGGCCTCTTTGTCCGTCTCGGTGACGGTCAGTGGTTGCAGATCAGGCTCCGGGAAGTAACGGTAGTCGTGGGCTTGTTCCTTGCTGCGCAGCCCGATGGTGGTGCCTTTGCCGGCATCGAAGGTGCGCGTCTCCATGTGGATGACACCACCGGCATCGAGCACTTCGCTCTGCCGCTGTGCCTCGTATTCAATGGCCCGCATCACGTTGCGGAAGCTGTTCATGTTCTTCACCTCGCAGCGCGTGCCGAACGCTTCTGTCCCCTTGGGGCGCAGACTGATGTTGGCATCGCAGCGCAGGCTGCCTTCCTCCATGTTCCCATCGCAGATGTCGAGGTAGCGCACCAGGCGCCGCACCTCCACCAGATAGTCGTAGGCCTCCTGCGCGCTGCGGATGTCGGGCTCGCTCACGATCTCCACCAGCGGCACCCCTGCGCGGTTCAGGTCCACCAAGGTGTTGAAGGGGTCCATGTCGTGGATGCTCTTGCCCGCGTCCTCCTCCATGTGGATGCGGGTGATGCCGATGCGCAACATGCCGGGTGCCACTGGGGCGTGATGTGCCGCACCACCTGCCGTATGCGCACCACCGCGCGTGTCGGGAATGTCGATATAGCCCTCGGTGCAGATCGGCGTCTTGTCCTGGGTGATCTGGTAGCCCTTGGGCAGGTCGGGGTAGAAGTAGTTCTTGCGCGCATAATGCATCCACGGCGCGATGCTGCAATGCGTGGCCAGGCCCAAACGCACGGCATGTTCCACCACCTGCTTGTTGGCCACAGGCAGCGTGCCGGGGTGACCCAAGGTGAGGGCGCTGACGTTGGTGTTGGGGTGATCGCCGTATGCGTTGGGGTCGCCGCTGTAGGCCTTGCTGGCGGTGTTCAGCTGGGCATGTACCTCCAG
>JALOLX010000171.1 GCA_025455765.1 Flavobacteriales bacterium
GCGCTTGTCCGGACGCAGTTTCGCCACCGCACGCGCGGAGCTTGATGGTACCATTCCCAGCATCCGTGTGAACGGTGCCACCATTGAGCACATCACCACACGCGGGGTGTTGGAGCGCGATCTTTTCGATGGATCGCTCACCGTGCGCGACAACGACCTGGTGCTCGATTTCAAAGGCCTGGCCGACCTGCGGGGGCGCTGGCCCTTGGTGGACTTTACGGCACAGGTGGACCATGCGGACCTGCAGGCGCTCGGCATCGCACCGCGTGATGGCTACCATGCCCTTGCCGCTCGCATCGAGGCACGCGGTCGACTTTCGCCGGATAGTTTGCAGGGTAGGTTGGAGGCCACCGATATCAGCTACTGCGATGATCGCGGCGATCATGAACTGGGTTATGTGAAGCTCACCAGCGGCAAAGAATTGGGTGAAGAGGTGTTGCGGTTGGATGCCACCTTCGCTGAAGCCGAGGTGCGTGGCCGGTTCCTCCCCACACGTGTGGCCGATCTGGTGCGTAACATGGCCTTGTCCGTGTTCCCCGCCCTGGAGTCCGATATCCGATTCGTGCATGAGCCACAGGACTTCCGGTTCACGCTGCAGTTGCGCGAAGCAGATGCGTTCATCGGCATGTTCCTGCCCGACCTGTATGTAGCTTCAGGTTCACTGTTCACAGGCTATGTGAACAGCCGCACCTTCGACCTGGGCCTTGACGCACAGATCCCCGCGATGACGTACGGGCCTTACCGATCAACAGGTACGCGACTGCTGATGGACAAGACCCTGGATGTACTGGCCTTTTCCATGCGAAGTGAAGAGCAGCGTCTGGGTGATAGCACCTGGTTGTCCGGCACCGCCCTCACCGGGAAGGCTTATCAAGATGAACTGGAGCTGAGCATGGGTTGGGCCAACAGCACCAACGGCACCAGCGGCGATGTGGACCTGCTGGGGCTCGTGCGCAGTCCGCAACAAGTGGAACTGGACCTGCTTCCATCCAAGGTGTACCTGGGGCGCGGCGATTGGTCCAACGACCGCACCGCACACATCATCGTGCATGGCGATAGCATCACCATTGACACGCTCACCCTGCGGAACGGGAACCAGCTCATCGCCTTGTCCGGTCGTGTGGACCGTGATCCTGCGCATTCTCTGGCCTTCGCCTTGGAAGGTGTCTCGCTGGACAACATCACGCCCTATTTCGGAGGTCCGCGCATCACCGGTTCCATCACCGGCGATGGGCGGCTGCACGACCTCTACGGTACACCCTTCCTGCGCAGCTACCTCTGTGTGGACACCCTTGCCGTGGAGGATAAGCCGGTGGGGGATGTGCGCTTCATGGCCAATTGGGTGGAGGGGGGAGAGAAGCTCGATCTGGCCGGCACCTTGACAAGGGGGGCGATCAAGGCCCTCGACTTTGAAGGCGATCTGACCCTTGATGAGCGGCAGGAGCTGGATGTGCGGTTGCTCTTCGATCGCTTCGACCTCACGTTCATCGACCCCTATCTGCCTGAAGGGGTCAGCGACATCCAGGGCACGGTGACCGGTACGCTCGCGGTGAACGGACCGCTCATGGGGCCAGAGGTGAACGGCGAACTGCAACTGGTGAACGCGGGGTTGCGCATCGATTACCTCAATACGTTGTACCGGTTCACACACACGGTGCAGGTGCGTCCGGACATGTTCGCGCTGGACCTGGTGACCGTGGTGGATGAAGAAGGCAACAAGGCCAGGTTGGGCGGCACCATTCTGCATGAAGGACTGCGCAAATGGAACTACAACGTATGGGGCGAAATGGACCATTTCCTGGTGTTGAACACCAGCGAGCAGGATAACGACCTCTACTACGGCAAGGCCTATGGCACCGGCGATATCGAAGTGAGCGGGTATGAAGGCAGTCTGGAGGTGGTGGTGGATGCGGCCACGGCCACAGGTACGGACATCCACCTGCCTGTTGGCGGAAGCACCGAAGTGTCGGCCATCAGCTTCGTTCGCTTCACCACGGACAGTGCGTATGCGGCCGAGGAGGAAGTGCTCGACCTGAGCGGTGTGGAGCTGGACCTGAACGTGCGCGTGACGCCCGATGCGTTGTTCGAGCTGATCTTCGATCCAACGGTGGGTGATATCATGCGCGGCAGGGGACAGGGCAACATGCGCATGACCGTGGATCGTAACGGCAGCTTCGCCATGCGCGGCCAGGTGGAAGTCACCGAGGGCGACTACCTCTTCACCCTGCGTAACGTGGTGAACAAGCGCTTCGATGTGGCGCCCGGTGGGACCATCAACTGGTTCGGCGATCCCTTCGATGCGCAGCTTGACCTCAAGGCGATGTACCGCTTGCGCGCACCGCTGTATGATGTGGTGCCGCCCTCTGAACGGAGCGAAGCGTACCGCAAGCGAGTGCCGGTGGATGTGGTGATGAGCTTGCGCGATCGCCTGCTCAATCCCGAGATCGGCTTCGAGGTGAAGCTTCCGAGCGTGGACGAGAGCGTGAAACAACAGGTGCTCAGCGTGCTCAGCACCGATCAGGAGATGAACCGTCAGGTATTCGCGCTCATCGTTCTGAACCGCTTCCTGCCGCCACCTTCATACGCCAGTGCAGGCAGTCCGTCCACCGGTGGCCTGGCAGCGGGTACTACGGGCTTCGAGCTGATGAGCAATCAGATCAGCAACTGGCTGTCGCAGTTGAGCAACGGCTTCGATCTGGGGGTGAACTATCGGCCTGGCGACAACATCACACAGGATGAACTGGAAGTGGCCGTGAGCACTCAGCTCTTCAACGAGCGTCTGCTCCTGAGCACCAACGTGGGCGTGCAGTATGGCGCGCAGAACCAGCAGAACAGCAATACACTGGTGGGTGACTTCCAGCTGGAATACCTCATCACGGATGATGGCAAGCTGCGCTTGAAGGCCTTCAGCATCAGCAACGACCGCAACCTGAACCGTGCCGACCAGGCGCTTACGACACAGGGCGCGGGCATCGGGTACCGACGCGAATCGAACAGCTTCTGGAACCTGATCGGACTCGGTCGGGACAAATAGTTCAGGCCTCGATCACTGATCCTCGCCGTTCAACTTCAGCGTGTGGCCGAGCTTGTCCTTCTTGGTCTGCAGGTAGCGCTGGTTGTGCGTGTTGGCCGGGATCTCGATCGGCACGTTCTCCACGATCTCCAGCCCGTAGCCCACCAACCCCGTGCGCTTGCGCGGATTGTTGGTCATCAGCCGCATCTTGCGCACACCCAGGTCGTGCAGGATCTGAGCGCCCACGCCATAATCGCGTGCATCCATGCTGAAGCCGAGCATCAGATTGGCTTCGACGGTGTCGGCACCTTGCTCTTGTAGTTTATAGGCCTTCAACTTGTTCAAGAGGCCGATACCACGACCTTCCTGTTGCATGTAGACGATGACCCCCCGGCCTTCGGCTTCGATCATCTCCATGGCACGGTGCAGCTGTGGACCACAGTCACAGCGGCAGGAACCGAAGATGTCGCCCGTTACACAGGAGGAATGAACGCGCACCAGCACAGGGTCATCGGCGTTCCAGGTCCCCTTGATGAGCGCGAGATGTTCCTCGTTGGTGGTGGTCTGGCGATACGCGATCAACTGGAAATCTCCCAGTTGCGTGGGCAGTTGCACATCCACCTGACGCTCCACGATGCGCTCGGTATCCATGCGGTAGGCCACCAGGTCCTCAATGCTCACCACTTTCAAGTCGAACCGCGCCGCGATATCCAGGAGTTGCGGCAGCCGGGCCATGGAGCCGTCCTCATTGAGGATCTCCACGATGCAGCCAGCAGGTTCGAAGCCCGCCAGACGTGCCAGGTCAACGGCGGCTTCGGTATGGCCGGTACGCCGGAGCACCCCGCCCTTGCGGGCCTTCAAGGGAAAGATGTGACCGGGACGAGCGAGATCTTCAGGCTTGGTGTCCGGATCGATCAAGGCCAGCATGGTCTGCGAACGGTCCCATGCGCTGATGCCCGTGGTGGTGCCGCGGCCTTTCACATCCACGCTTACGGTGAACGGGGTCTCGTGCAGTGCGGTGTTGTCGCGCACCATGAGTTCGAGGCCCAGTTCGTTGCAGCGCTCTTCGGTGAGCGGGGCACAAATGAGCCCGCGGCCATGGGTGGCCATGAAGTTGATCACCTCGGGGGTGGCATTGCGCGCTGCGGTCAGGAAGTCGCCTTCGTTCTCCCGGTCCTCGTCGTCCACAACGATCACGACCTTCCCTTGGCGGATGTCGGCAATGGCTTCTTCAATGGTGTTCAGCGTGCGCATCTTGATGGGGCCTCTGAAAAGCGGTGCAAAGGTACGGAGACCTGCAGGGCGATCAACGCGGCGAAGGCGCTTCGATCAACGCGTTCAGAGCGTCCGCCGCCCGGTCCCAATCGAAATGCTCCTGAATGAAGCGGTGGCCGTGTTCAGCGAGGCGGTTACGCTCCTGTTCGTCGCTCAGCAGACGCAGGATATGCGCTGCATACTCCTCAGGGGTGCTGCCCACTAGAATGGATTCACCTGGCACTGCGCCCACCGCATTGTTGGCCAGCGCAGAGGTGATGCATGGTATCCGCATCGCCATGGCCTCCAGGAGCTTGTTCTGCAGCCCTGTTCCGATCTGCATCGGCGCCACGAAAAGGGTCGCGTCCGCGTAGGA
>JALOLX010000172.1 GCA_025455765.1 Flavobacteriales bacterium
GCCGCCAGCATCGTGGCCGACGCCGTGAGCAAGGGCCTGAAGCCGAAGTCGCACCTGGGCATCAACCCCGGTTCGGAACAGGTGCGCTACACCATCGAGCGCGATGGCTTCATCGACACCTTCGAGAAGAGCGGTGCCACCATCTTCACCAACGCCTGCGGACCCTGCATCGGCCAATGGGCGCGGGAAGGGGCGGAGAAGCAGGAGAAGAACTCCATCGTCCACTCGTTCAACCGCAACTTCGCCAAGCGCGCCGACGGCAACCCTAACACGCATGCCTTCGTGGCCTCGCCCGAAATGGTGGCGGCCATCGCCATCAGCGGCAAGCTCACCTTCGATCCCATGCGCGACACCCTCACCAACGACAAGGGTGAGCAGGTGAAGCTGGCCGAGCCCACCGGTTGGGAGCTTCCCCCCAAAGGCTTCGCCGTGGAGGACAACGGCTACCAGGCCCCCGCCGCCGATGGCAGCAAGGTCGAAGTGGTGGTGAAGCCCGATAGCCAGCGCCTGCAGCTGCTCGAGCCCTTCCCCGCTTGGAACGGGAAGAACATCAGCGATGCCGTGCTCCTGATCAAGGCCAAAGGCAAGTGCACCACGGACCACATCAGCATGGCCGGCAGCTGGCTGCGCTACCGCGGCCACTTGGACAACATCAGCAACAACACGCTGATCGGTGCCATCAACGCTTTCAATGGCGAGGCTGACAAGGTGAAGAACCAATTGACGGGTGAATATGGTCCGGTACCCGCCACGCAGCGTGCTTACAAGGCTGCCGGTGTGGCCAGTATCGTCGTGGGTGACCAGAACTACGGCGAGGGCAGCAGCCGCGAGCACGCCGCCATGCAGCCGCGTCACCTCGGTGTGGCCGCCGTGCTGGTGAAGAGCTTCGCGCGTATCCACGAGACCAACCTGAAGAAGCAGGGCATGCTCGCCCTCACCTTCAGCAACGAGGCCGATTACGACAAGATCCAGGAGGACGACCGTATCGACTTCACGGACCTTACCGCCTTCGCGCCCGGCAAGCCGCTCACCCTCGTGTTCAAGCACGCCGACGGCAGCAGCGACACGATCCTGTGCAACCACACCTACAATGCACAGCAGATCGAGTGGTTCAAGGCGGGTAGTGCGCTGAACAACCTGCCGAAGGTGTGAAGGGATGCGTTGGACGTGAGGTGAATGTTCCATCGGTCCATGGCTTCTTGAACGCTATGTTTCGGTGCGGCGTAGGTCAGCGATGTGGCTTTACTGTAAGTGTGCGTTGCGTTGGAACCCGCACATCCCTTGTTGGATCAGCTTTGAAAGCAGCCCAAGCATATTCAGCATCGTGTGCCTGAATGGGAACCGGAAGTGCATGTCCGTATTGTCACGGACGGCGGAAAACGAGGCCCGGACAGGGGTGTGTTATCTCATGCGGCCCAAATTCCAGCTGCTCCGCACTCGGCTGTGTTCGCAGCAAAGGAACACCTGGAACCAAGAGCGGTGCACAAGCAGAGAAGCATGGCGCCTACGGATGGCATGACCACCTGTGGAACAGTGTCTGTTAACAGCCCCGCCGATGCCTTTCGTAGCAGCATGAACGAAAAAAAAGGGTCGTTCTCTCGAACGACCCTTGAATTCATCCAGATGCGAATGGGACGCTTCAGTCCAGCCAGAAACGAACACCCGCATTGCCGAACAGGAAGCTGGGAAGATTGACAGCAACGATCTGGTCGTTCTGCTGGTTGGCGCTGATATTGATACCAGCCTCTGCGAAGATGTTCCCGAAATCAAGACCTACGTCATATCCGATCGCACCTCTCAAGCCAAGCTGACCAACCCTGCTGTCCTCGAACTCGAAGACCTGATAGCGTGTACGGTCCACAGTGCCCACCTCGAACGAGCTGCCGGAGGACGTGTAACCGATGCCCAATAGGCCGTAGAGACCACCATCTTCGTAGTCACCATCGCCAAAGTACTTCTGTGCATCGATCCACACATTGAGCAAGGAGATCTTCTCGTTGTAGGTGTAGGTGACGCTTTGGGGCACCGTGGTGTTGTCCAATGCCGATGCTGTTACGCTAAACTCAGTGGTCTTGGGAAGGCCAAAGTTGATCGAAAGACGAACCGGTATCGATTCGTTGACCACGTAAGTGCCATTCACCCCTAGGCCAATGAACCCAAGGTCGGTGCCACCGCCAAAACGCATGTAGTTCAGCTGGGCACCCACACCGATCTGGGAGAACGCGCTGCCAAGGGTCATCAACAGCACAGATGTCAGGAACACTTTTTTCATGAAATTTTTTTTTGTTGTGCGCGCTAATATATGGCGACATCCGCGATATAGGCCATTGGGCGGGGGGCGCTTCTCGGTAGCTAGAACCTACACTACGGTTGTCCCGTGATAGTGGCACGGCTTGGCACGGATCTTGGCATACCGGACGACCAAGGTTCCGTTATCTTGCCCCGCCTGAGCGCAACAACCCCCTCCCCATGCTCCGCATCATCACCGTGATCCTACTACTCGCTCATTTGCCCATCGTGGCCCAAGAACTCGATACCACTCGCTCCTGGGTGGTGAACGGTGACTTCGAACGCTTCGAAACGAAAAAGCTCAAACGTACCGGAGCCATCGATCTTGCTGCCGGTTGGGGTTCAGCCACCGCTGCCAAACCCGACTTGTTCAGTGGGCTGGTTCCTTCGGAGACCAAGGTATCCGTGCCAGGCAACTTCGCAGGAGAGCAAGGTGCGTTGTCAGGTTCGGCTTATGCCGGTGTGCGCTGGTGGAGCTACATGGCCAAGCAGCCCCGCACCTACCTGCAGACCAAGCTGAAGAAACCCATGAAGAAGGACTCGCTCTACTGTGTTCGCTACTACGTCAGCTTGGGTGACCTGAGCAAGTACGCCACGGCGGAGCTAGGTGCCTATCTTGGTAAGGTGAAGATCGCAAAAGAGGATGAGGCGAGTTTGACCTATGAGCCCAAAATACCTCAGGTGCGTTCCTCAGTGTATACCGATATGGAAGGCTGGCAAGGGGTGTGCGGTGCATTCAAGGCTGAGGGATATGAACAGTACTTGATCATCGGGAACTTTGCGCCCAACGACAAGACAGGCAACCAGACCATGCAACGCCCACGCGGTGCTACTGGTACGCCCTTGCTCCAGGGTTATTATTATGTAGACAATGTGGAGGTCTTCCCGATCAAGAAGGCAAGTGAGTGCTCGTGCGAGCAGCTTGACAAAGGCGATAGCGAGTTCATCTTCGGCCGTAAGGGAGTGATGACCCCCAGCATGAAGCCCGCCACGGTTGCTGATGCACAGGTGTTCTACTTCAAACGTTTCCAAAGCAGCCTTGATCCCTCCATGGAGCCCTGGGTGAAGGAGCTTGCCATGGCCATGGAACAAGACCCCGCGATCAAGGTCAAATTGATCGGCCATATTGATGAGAAGGAGGCGGAGCGTATTCGCATGAAACCTGAGCTTGCAGCCCTGTCCAAGCGTCGCAGTGAAACCATCAAGGAGGCCTTGGTGGCGGGTGGGATAGCTGCCGGGCGAATTACTGTGATCGGCCTCGATGCCGCCTCGCCGATCGACAAAGCCAATACTGAAATGGGCATGAGCAAGAACCGCCGCGTGGAGGTGGAGCTTCAATGACCATGTCCTCGTTCGTTGGGAAGGCGCCCTACCCGGGCGCCTTCCTGTTTTTCCGCACACCGCGTACCTTTCCCCGGCATGTCCAACGCAACCATCCGCAAGGGCGACCACCGCATCATCCGCGGTTGGACCATGTACGACTGGGCCAACTCGGTCTACTCCCTCACCATCACCTCGGCGGTCTTCCCGATCTTTTACACCGCCGTCACCCACCAGGACGAGCTTGATCTGGTGCTCCAACGCTACGGACTCCCCGCCCAATCGCTCTACTCGTATGCGCTCTCGGCGGGCTTCCTGCTGGTGGCCCTCATTTCCCCCATCCTCAGCGGGATCGCCGACAGCACGGGACAGAAGAAGACCTTCCTGAAAGCCTTCTGCTACCTCGGTGCCGCCAGTTGCGCCGGTTTGTACTTCTTCAGCCTCGACAACCTCTGGAGCGGCCTGCTCCTGGTGATGCTCGCCTGTGCAGGCTTCAGTGGCAGCCTCATTTTCTACGACGCCTTCCTGCCCGAGATCGCGGAGAAGGAGGACCATGACCGCATCAGTGCGCGCGGCTACATGATGGGCTACATCGGCAGTGTTGTGCTGTTGTTGATCAACCTGGCGATGGTGATGGATCCGGATGGTGATGGGATCACCTTGCTCGGCATACGGGATGAAGGAGGGATGCCCGCCCGCCTCACCTTCCTTACCGTGGCGATCTGGTGGGTCGGCTTCGCGCAGTTCGCCTTCCGCGTGCTGCCCGATGATCAGTATGGACGGCGACCCCAAGGGAACGTCATCGCCAATGGCTACCGCGAGCTGCGCAAGGTGTGGAAGGAACTGCAGAGCACCAAGCGCCTCAATAGCTTCCTGATGGCCTTCTTCGTGCTGAACATGGGCATCCAGACCGTGATGTACCTGGCCGTGAGCTATGCCAAAGAGGAGATCAAGCAGATCGGTCCTGATGGAGAAGTGCTCCCCATCGGCGATGCCAGCCTCATCATCAGCATCCTGCTCATCCAGCTCGTGGCCGTGGCGGGCGCGCAGCTCTTCGTGTGGCTCAGCAAGCGCTTCGGCAACATCGGCGCGTTGATGATGGGATCCGTGGTGTGGGTGGGCCTGTGCGTGATGGCCTATACCATCCACTGGGCGCATGAGTTCTATCTCCTCGCGGCTGGCGTGGGTCTGGTGATGGGCGGTAGTCAGGCGCTTTCCCGCAGCACCTATTCGAAGTTCCTGCCCGAGACCATCGACCACGCCTCCTACTTCTCCTTCTACGATGTGAGCTACTACCTCTCCACCGTGCTCGGCACCCTGGCCTACGGACTGGTGTTCCAGCTCACAGGCGACCTGCGCAACTCGGTGATCATCATCGGCAGCTTCTTCGTGGTGGGCATGGTGCTCCTCTTCATGGTACCACGTCATGAGGTGCCGGTAGTGCAGGCCGAAGAGTAGCGCGAACGAGCCTTCGTAGGCCCTTACACCGCGTACCTTCGCACCCGCTTGCACACCTGCAAATGAGCGCAACAACGAACTGGGATGTGATCATTGTGGGCGGTGGCATCGTAGGCGCCGCCACCCTCTACAAATTGCAGACACGCCACCCGGCGTTGCGCATCCTGCTCCTGGAGAAGGAGAAGGCCCTCGCAGACCATCAGACCGGCAACAACAGCGGGGTCATCCATAGCGGCATCTATTACAAGCCGGGCAGCTACAAGGCAAAGAACTGTGTGGACGGGCGCCGCGAATTGGTGGCCTTCGCCAAGGAGCACGGGGTGAAGCATGACATCTGTGGTAAGCTGATCGTGGCGGCCACAGAAGATGAGCTGCCCCGCCTGGAGAAGATCTACAACACGGGCGTGGCCAATGGCATCGAAGGCATGCGCCGTGTCACGGCTGCCGAGGTCAAGGAGATCGAACCCTATTGCCAGGGGGTGGCCGGTGTACATGTGGGCTGTACGGGCATCATCGATTTCCGCGGAGCCACCAACACCATGGCACGCGTGGCCCTCATGGCACGCGTGGCCCTCGGGGTGAACAGTGCCAGCAAGGTGGCTTTGATGGAAGAGTTCCTAGGGGTGGAGCAGCGCGAAGGGCATAGCATCGTGCGCACCAACAAGGGCACCTATCAGGCCCGCTGGGTCATCTTCTGCGCCGGGTTGCAGAGCGATCGCCTGGCACGGCAGGACGGGGCCACGGTACCTGAACAGATCGTGGGCTTCCGCGGCGATTATTACGACCTCACCGAGCAGGGCAAGCACAAGGTGAAGCACCTGATCTATCCGGTGCCCGATCCGCGTTTCCCCTTCCTCGGCGTACACTTCACACGGATGACCGATGGCAGCATCGAGTGCGGCCCCAACGCGGTGTTCACCTTCAAGCGTGAAGGTTATGGCAAGACCGACTTCGACCTGAAGGACAGCTGGGATGCGCTCACCTACGGCGGAACGTGGAAGCTCTTCATGCGCAACATGAGCTATGGCATCAACGAATACCGGCGCGCGTTCAGTAAGAAGCTATTCCTGCGCACGCTGCAACGCCTGATCCCCACGCTGACCATGGAGGACATCCAGCCGGGACGAGCCGGTGTGCGGGCCATGCTGCTGGGTACCGATGGGAATATGGTGGACGATTTCCGCATCGAGCGTCGCGGGTCGCACATCCACGTGCTCAACGCGCCTTCACCAGCAGCCACCGCGGCATTGGCCATCGGCGGGCACATCGCCACCATGGCAGAAGAGCAGATGGGGGTGGGGCGCTGAACCGTTCGGCCTTGCAGGTCAACGGTCCTTCAGGCAAGAAAGGATCATACGATACGGTACTCCGCAGCCACTTCGCTCCAGTCCCAGAGGAAGTAGCCCATCAGGCCGTTGAGGCGCTTGAGCACGATGGGGTTCGGTGCGCGCTGCTCGCGGAAGTACACATCCTGGAAGCAGAACAGATCATACTCGGTGAAGAGCACCTTCGCCATGGCGTAGACCGTGTTCTTGCTGGGGAAGTTCAGCCGCTCCATCCGGCTGCGCAACGCGCTCACTTCGCCTTCCAACGTGGTGGTGTCCAGCTCCATCGCCGCAGCGAACTTGGAGATGCACAAGCTCTGTACCCGCTTGTCCGTGCCAGGGCCCAAGGCGCGTCCCATCTCGATGAGGTTGCCGGCCAGCAGGATCTTCGCGAATGCCGCGTCGTTCGTGGGTTCCAGCTCTGGTGCCACGACGAACTCAGGCGACTCGTTCACTTCCGCACAGATCAACGGGAAACCCTGCTCGGTGAACTCGAACAGGGCATGGATGAACGCGTTCGCCAGCTTCTCCTCTGCGATCTTCCTCTTTCCGAACAACGCTGTCAGCATGGTGCTTTCCGTTCCCGCGAAGTTCGATGGACCGCGCGCACTGATCGATGAACATGTCGCTGGTCTTGTTAACAAGGTTATCCACCTTCGGCCTGCAACATCCTTCCGCATCCAGCGAACTTCGTTCTTTTGTCGGGCGATGTACCACCGTTCCATCCCCTGGCTATTGGGCCTTTGGCTGCTCCTACCCGCCACGCTCCATGCCCAGACCGAGCGCGATGAACATGCGCTGCTCGATGCGAAGAACGGCATCAGCATCGCCCAGGACTCCATGTTCCTGCTCAACCTGCGCTTCCGCATGCAGAGCAGACTTGGCTTCACGTCGGTGGCGGGCGATGACCTCAGTGCGGAGTCCGTGGATGGGCGCATCCGCCGCTTGCGCCTGCGCTTCGATGGCTTCGTGCTCAACAAGCGCTTCCGCTACTACCTCCAACTGTCCTTCGCCCGATCGGACATCGACCTGGAATCCGGTGCGCCCCAGACCGTGCGCGATGCCATGGTGTACTACCACGCTTCCAAGAACTTCTACCTGGGCTTCGGACAGAGCAAGTTGCCCGGTAACCGGCAGCGGGTGATCTCTTCTGGCAACCTGCAATTCCCCGACCGGTCCATCGCCAATGGCCTGTACACGCTGGACCGCGATTTCGGACTCTTTGGCTATTGGACGGTGCCGGTTGGCGCGCAGGAGGTGCAGATCAAGGGTGCGTTCACCACGGGCGATGGCCGCGGAACAGCACCGGGCGATGCGGGCATGGCCTACACAGGTCGCGTGGAATGGCTGCCGCTGGGGCGCTTCACCAACAATGGCGACTACTCCGAAGGCGACCTGGAAATGGAACCCAAGCCCCGCTTGAGCATCGGAGCAGGATACAGCGCCAACGACAATGCCTACCGCACCGGTGGCCAGCTGGGCACCGAGCTGTACGCCCCGCGCGACATCAACACCTTCATCGCCGATCTGATGTTCAAGTACCGCGGTTGGGCTGTGCTGGGCGAGTACTTCGATCGCCGCAGCTCCAACCCCATCACGGTCAGCGATGAAGGATCGGTCCGCTTCGTAAGCACCGGCACAGGCATCAACGCGCAGCTGAGCCGCTATTTCCGCAGCCGCTTTGAAGTGGCCACCCGTTACACCCGCACCACA
>JALOLX010000173.1 GCA_025455765.1 Flavobacteriales bacterium
GTGGTGAAGAGGTAGGGTTGATCGGTGGCTTGTGCGATGGCATCGTAGCGACCGGTGACCGCCACGCCGGTGGAGACCACCCAATGACCGTTATCCCAACCAGCGCCCACACTTCCGCCGGTGGTCTGGAAGGTCTCGATGTTGGCATAGGTGAACCGTGCGCCGTCGACCTGCACCAAGGCGATGAGGTCGGTCATGCGGTTGTGGAAGAGCGAAAGTTCACTGGTGTAGACACCCTTGTCCTTGGCGTGGCGATAGCTGAGCGTTGAGGACCAGTGATGGGAGCGTTCAGCGACCAGATCAGGGTTGCCCTGAATATCGTGGTTCACATCCACGAAGAACAGGTAGAGCTCCTTCAAGGACGGAGCACGGAACCCATTGGCATAAGACGCACGCAGCGTGAAGCCACGGCTCAACTGCCAGCGCAAGTTGAAGGAGGGCACCACCGGCGCACCGTAGCGCGTGTTGTAGGCGTAGCGGATGCCGGGGCGCAGCGTAAGCGTGCGATGGGCGCGCACCTCGGCGCTGGCCAGCAGGGCGTAGTCACCGATGTCCTCACGTCCATCACCGATGCGCGGCCCGGTACCGGTCTCCAGATTAAGATCGATGCCCACTTCGTAATTGATGCGGGCGCTATCACGCGCTTGGATGAGGTTGGCGCGCACGTTGGTAAGCGTGAAGCCGGAGGTATCCTGCTCGGAGGACCCATCGACCAGCTGCTCGCTCAGCGTGGTGAGGTCGCGGAACCAGCGATTGCTGTAGCGCAGGTAGCGGTTATGGGCCACGAGGCCTGTGATCTTTCGGCCCTTGTTGAGGCGGTGTTCGGCGGACAGCGCATGATCAAGTCGGAGCGTTGTGTACCGTTCATCGAAGGCGGTCACGTGATGGGGCGCGCGGGGCATACCACGGTTCAGGATCACATCGTGCATGCCTTCCGCTTTGTAGCCGAGGTCCCAGCGATCGGTGGTGTGGCGGTAGCTGAAGCGGCCGAAGTACTGTTCTCGGGGCTTCCATTGCTGGAACCGGTTGGTATCAGCCAACGCGGGCGAAAGATCCACCAGGCCAGTATGGCGGGGATCCCAGCCGGCAAAGAAGTTGCGTCCTGCCGTGAACACCACATCATTGCGGCCCCATTGGCGCGAACCCGCAATGGTGGTATTGAGGCGACCGATGTGTTCAGCGTAGGCGGAGGCGCGCAGGGTGGCGGGAGCGCCGCCACGTTTGCGGGTGATGAGGTTGATGGTCCCTGCGAGTGCGTTGGTGCCGAAGTTGACGCTAAGGGGACCTTCCACCACCTCCACGCGTTCGATGCCGGTGAGGTCGAGCTGGGCCAGATCGATGTTGCCATCCTGCCGTCCGATGACCGGCACGCCATCGACGAGGATCTTCACGTTCTGTCCACCCAACCCTTGCATGGAGAGCGAAGTGCCGAGCATGTTATCCTGCGAGAGGCGGATATTGAGCTCATTGCGCAACACGTCGGCCAGGTTATTGGCCGCCATGCGCTGGATGGTGGTGGCATCGAGGACCCGGACGCGATGGACGGCCTTCTCCGGTGATGCGGGCGCATACTGGCCGGTGACCACGAACTCGGGCAGTGCCTGGGCATCGGGAACGAGCGTGAACGCGTGGGTGGCTGCAGCTGCGGGCAGGGTATCGGACAGCGTACGATATCCAACGAACGAGATGCGGAGCGCGATGCGTTGCGCACCGGTGGGCAAGATGATCGTCCCACGACCGGACGCATCGAGTACTTCCATGCCACTGCCAGCCACACCATCAAGGGTCTGCCAGAGCACATGGGCATAGGGCACAGGCTCCGCCTTCGACGTCCGCACCTCCAGGTTGATCTGCGCGAACAGCACACAGGGCAGGAACGCTGCCGCGAGGAGCGCTCCCACCCTGCCGATACTGCTGCTGAAGTTCATCTGGTCGTGGAACCGTTCTGATCACTCCACCACTACACGAGCCGTGCGGAGCGTATTGAGGCCTTGAAGGCGCACCAGGTACATGCCAGCGGGAATGCCGCTCATATCCACTGTTGCGAGGGCGCCAGCGCTCAGGTCGGTGATGGTGTTGATGCGCAGGGTACGTCCGCTGGCATCGAGCACCTCCACTGTGGCATTGCGCACATCAGAGTCCGCGGTGATGTGGAGCACGCCATTAGTGACCGGAACAGGGAAGACGCTGAGCGGACGGGCATTGATCTCGTCCACGCTAGTGGCGCTCATGAGTTCCTGGGTGAAGGTCATGGTGCCAGTGGCCGTTCCGCCGTAACCGATGAAGACCAGCTTCCATACGCTGCCGTTGCGATCGCTGACGAAGTAGGTGCGGTCTTCGGCGTACTCGAACGAGAAGGTGGTCATGTTGAATGTCTTCCAATCGTAGCCGATGATGTTCATGGCGCTGTCGAGCACCTGACCTTCCCACATGGCGTCAGCAACGGGCACGCCGTCCACTTGCACCGCATCCACGTTCTTGTTCTGCAACACACCGGCCACGCTGTAGGCGGTTGGTGCAGGCGCCGGAATGATGGAGGTGTACTTGGTGAAGAGCAGGTCCCAGCTATTGGCGGCGGGCTCCAGGTCGGCGGTACTGTTGGTGGCGAAGTTGAAGTAGCCGAAGTTCTTTCCGGAGAAGTTGGTCTTGCTGAGGGTGCTGGTCACTTCGTTGGAACCATCGAGGTTGGCGAAGGTGAAGTTGTAGGTATTGGCTGCGAGGCTGTTGATGCGCAGCTTGCGGTAGTTGCCTTCGCCGTCCACGATCACGTAGACCTTGGTTCCGGCCACGGTGTGGGTGATGAAGCTGTACTGCCCCCAGCCGAGGTTGAAGCCGTTGGGTTGGTCGAGGTTGTTCCCGTGGGTTAGGGCACCTTCGTACCAGCTCAGCTCAGAATTGTGGATGGCTGTCCAAGCCGCTTCATTCGGGCTGGTGAGGGTGGCCCAGTCGGCGATGGCCACGGGGGTCTCGTACACGGAGAGCCCTTTGGCGGTGTTCACCAGGATGGATGAGGTGAAGGAATTGATCTCGAAGGCGAGGTCCCAGGCCGCAAGGTCAGCGGTGGCCTGAACGCCGTTCTGCAGGCTGTACCACACCTGTTGGGCGTTGGCGGGGCCGGTGGAAATGGTCACTTCGGTCTGTGCGAAGAGCGATGCGCCTGAGGCGAGAAGAGCGAGCGTAGCGAAGGTTCTCATGCGGGTTCTGTACAAGGTGCTGCAAAGCAACATGGGAAGAACACCGCAGACCAATACCTTGATCAGGTGAGAGGCCCCTGAACGGTCACGTCACTGTCATAAATCAGTGAGGCCCGGGTCGCAGGGTGCCAAGCACCCTGCTTCCCAGGCCTCACCTTCACCGGACGCTGTTAGCGGTCGATCTTCGCGAAGCGCACTGTACGCACGCCGTTGCTGGTGATCACCCGCACCATGTATTGACCAGGACGGAGGTCGGAGATATCGAGGCGGTGGATCGGCTGATCGGCCGCGATGGAGGTGCTGATCGCCGTACGGGCGCCCTGCGCATCCAGGATATCCAGTTCCACACGACCGTTCCCAAGGCCCTGCAGTTCAAGGGTCAGTTCAGCAGTAGCCGGGTTCGGCCATGCATTCAGATCATCGCAGTTGTTCACCTGTACAGGCGCACCAGCGACATCCAGGCTTCCGCAGATGGAACCACCACCTTGCACCAGGAGGGCGTTGACATCGAAGCCGGTGGTGACACCGAACTCGATACCGGAGAGGCTGATGGTGCTGGGGTTGAAGGCCAGGGTGTGGATGGTGTACAGACCGGGCGCGTCCACCACGAAGTTGGGGGTCACGCTGGCGTTCACGATCACCAGCTCCGTTCCCTGGGTCAGCACGAAGATGCGCTCGAAGCCAGCAGGCTTGAAGGCATCGTTGTTGGGTGTGGCGCTGATGGAAGCGGCACCGTTGGTGAGGCAGACCTCATCCGCAGTGGCGGTGAGCGTACCGGCGTTCACGTTGCAGATGGTGTTGCAGTCCACCACTTGTACGGGCGCACCGGCCACATCCAGGCTGGCGCAGATGCTACCACCACCCTGGATCAGGAGGCTGTTGACATCCACGCCGGTGGTAACACCGAACTCCACGATGGTGAGGTCCAACGTTGCGGGGTCGTACACCAAGGTGTGGATGGTGTAGCTACCGGTATCGACCACCGTGAAGACTGGCGCGGCGTTCACCTGTTCGATGACGAGACCAGCGCCACTGGTGAGCACGTAGATCACTTCGTAGCCCGCAGGCACCAGTTCGTTACCGTTGCCTTCAGCGCCGAAGGTGGCTTCGCCGTTGGTCAGGCACACAGCCTCTTCAAAGGCGGTGAGGGTACCGGCATTGGCCAGGCAATCGCCATTGCACTCTTCCACGGTCACCGGGGCACCGGCCACATCGAGGCTGGCGCAGATGCTACCACCGCCTTGGATGAGCAGGTTGTTCACGTCCACACCAGTGGTCACGCCGAATTCAACGATCCCAAGGTCAAGCGTGGAATCGTCGTACACCAGCGTGTGGATGGTGTAGAGTCCGGGCTCGGTGACCACGAACGAGGGTTGCGCACCAGCATTGACAATGGTAAGCGCTTCACCCTGGGTGAGCACGTAGA
>JALOLX010000174.1 GCA_025455765.1 Flavobacteriales bacterium
CAATACACGACCGATGTAACCGTGATCCACCATACGGGCGGCGGCCTTGAACCAGCGCAACCGTCCCGCTTCATCGCACAGTGGGAACATGAGCTTGTGCCGGTCTCCCGAACAACACTGACCTACGCTTCATTGTCCGCTCCAGTATCTCCTGCAGCGCAACACACCATGGCCGTGCAGCGTACTCCCTGGGTCCAAGAAGGCTTGGCACGGTCCCTTGCCAAGGGGCTATCCCCTTCTGCGCTCGGCACCTGGCTGCGCTGTCCGCTGGACTTCCTTCACCGCCGCGTGTTGCGGGTGGATGAACCCGAAGAGCGCTCCCAACGCCTGGAAAGCCGGGTGCTTGGAAGTGCTGTTCACGAAGTGTTGCGCAAGGCCGTTACAGCTCACCTCGGCGGTCGGCTCACTGCTGCTGATGTCCTCAGTTGGCGCAATGGCCTTGCCGACCAGCTCGCTGCGGAAGTGGCTGTACAGGTGAAGGGCGTGGCACTTGACCGGGGCCACCACCTATTGAGCCTCAATATGGCGGAACAGGCCATACATGCCTATCTGCGCGCCGAAGCTGAGCGTATCGAACAGGGAGCCGTGATCACACCGTTGGCCGTGGAACTTGAACTGACCGAGGAACTGCCCAACGGCGTTCGCATCACTGGGCGCTGCGATCGTGTGGACGACCGCAACGGCTGTGTCCATATCCTTGATCTGAAGACCGGTAGCACACGGCCCGAGCATATCAAGTTGCGCTCCTTGGAACGAAGTGCGCTGAGCGGCCAGCATGCCTATGCCCTGCAGCTCCTCATCTATGCATGGGCGTATTTGCGCCGTAACCCTTCCATAGAAGCTGTCCGCTCGGGCTTGATCCCATTACAAGAGGTATCCAGAACAGAAGGCATGTGGCTCTCCGTGGCCGGCGAAGCGCTCATCTCCCAAGCGATGGTGGAGCCCATTACACAGCTTCTTGTTGACCTTAGCGAGGAGATCCTGCACGGCCACGACCCGCTCACCCATCAGCCGGAAAGCACGTTCTGCCTCTGCTGTATCGTCTGAATGAAAGAAGGCCACCCTCAACGGATGGCCTTCCTGCTGGAACCGTTACCGGATCCTTATTTGTAGACGATCTTGTGCGTGCTGGTGCCTTCGCCACGCTTCAGACGCAGATAGTAGACGCCGTTGCTCTGGGTGGTCAGGTCCATTTCCTTGCGGTAGGTGCCTTCAAAGCCCTTCAGCTCTTCGGTGAACACGGCCTGGCCCAGGGAGTTCACCACTTCCACCGTGACATCCATGGCGGCACGGTTGGTAAAGCTGAAGGCGAACAGACCGTTGTTGGGGTTGGGTTGCACCAACACACCACCGTCCTCATCAGCGCTGGCCAGCTGCTTGTAGATGTTGCCGGTCTTGTCCGCACCACCCAACGCCAGGTAATAATCTGCGTTGTTCTTCACTTCAGAGGTCCATGCGTCATTGGCCAGCTCGAAGTCAGCCTTACCGTTCACCGGGATGCTCGCCACCAGATATTCCTTTCCTGCTTCCCAACGCGCACCGGCATTGGCAATGGGCGTCATGCCAAAACCAGCGTAGACCTGATAGCGCTGCGAACCCACTTCACGCACCGCACCCGAACGAAGCGTGGGCAGGTACTGGCTTGCAGCTCCTTCCTGCTGGATACCGCCCAAGGTGGCACCCGTGGAACCATCCCAACGCACCGTGAAGACGAGCGAGGAGACGATGCCATCGAAATCAGCAGCGGGACGCAGGTACACGTCCAATTGGTCGCCATTGCGGTACATGCCGATGTCAACTGGGCTCTGGGCCAGCATGCTGACCGGGAGCGCTGCAGCCAGGAGGACCGATGCGAAGAGATTTTTCATGGGGTGGAGCTTGGAGGAGGAACGTCCGTATGGATAGTGAAGGCGCAAGGTAACACGATCAGCAGCGGTGTGCAAGCGCATTTTTGAACACCCCTTTACCGAACAGGGGCCCCTTACGGGACCCCTGCGCGGTAACCTGCAAGGAAAATTTGGAACCAGACAAGACCTGGAAGTTGGCCTTGACCAACCTGAAGACGGAGCCGTTCGGACAGGGTTGCCTCCCCGCTCAAAAAAAATTCAAGGTGTGAAGCGGTAACCCACTCCCCGTACCGAACGGAAGTGGACCGGCTCGCGGGCATCCCGCTCAAAATACTTGCGGAAGGCAACGATGAAATTGTCGATCGTGCGGGTGGTGGGGAACACATTGTACCCCCACACCTTTTGCAGGATCTCCTCCCGCGAGACCACTTCACCGGCACGGTCCACCAGCAAGCGAAGCAACATGGCCTCCCGCTGGCTCAGGGTGTGCTCCTGCCCTTCCCATGTTCGCACCACGAAGGCCTGGAAATCAATGGTATTCCCGGCGAATTCATACACCGTGATCAAGGCGGGTGCCGGAGCCTGGCCGGAGCGCGCCAAGAGATTACGGATCCGCAGCAACAGCTCCTCCAGCTCGAAGGGCTTCCCCAAGTGGTCGTCGCCCACGCGCAAGCCCCGGATCCGGTCAGGGGCAGCGGTGCGAGCCGTGAGGAAGATCACCGGCACACTGTTACCCTCCAGCCGCACGGTCTCCACCACCGAATACCCATCCAGACCGGGCAGCATCACGTCCATCACGGCCAGGTCGAAGTGCGCACCGCGCAACCGCTCAAGACCATCGGGGCCGGTCACCGCCGTGGTCACGGCGTAGCCTTCGAGCTCCAAATTCAACTTCAAGGTGGCACGCAACGACTCCTCGTCCTCCACCAACAGGATCCGTTCGGGCTCTTCGTGCTGCTCCATGCTTGCAAAGATGGGCAGGTTACCTTTGCCCCGATGTTTTTTACGCAAGCCCAGGCCGACCAGGCCAATGCATGGCGCACGAACACCCTGGTGGCCCATTTAGGCATCATTTATCGCGTGGACGACCAGGGGAGGTTCTGTGCCACCATGCCGGTGGATGAGCGCACCCACCAACCCATGGGGCTCCTGCATGGCGGAGCGACCGCAGCACTGGCGGAATCCCTCGGCAGCATGGCCTCCGCCCTCCTCATCGACCGGGAGAAAGAGGCTGTGGTGGGGATCGCACGTGTGGGACATCCGCGTGTATGACGAAGCCCAGCGCAACGTGGCCGTGTGCCGATTGACCAACCTGGTGATCGAGCGGCGGTGAGCCTGGCACAACGCATCAACGAGCTTGTGGCGCACAATGTGGTGTTCGCTGCTTTTCGGATCCCGGGCGAACGACCGCGCGCCTTCATCCAGCGCGGGCAAGCCCTGCAGCCAGCGCTCAACGGACGCACGGCCTGGTGGGTGGCACCCTTCGGCCCGGACCCCGTGCACGTTCGATCCATCCTGCCGGACCTCGATGTGATGTTGGACGAAGCACTTCCTGCGCTACCGGAGGGTGCGCCATTGCCCGTGCGTAATACCATGCCGGGGTTGGATCGAACGGGTTACGCACGCGCTGTTCAACGCGCTGTGGACGAGATCCGCAGCGGTACCCTTGAAAAAGTGGTCCTCGCCCGCACCATTCCCGCAATGGTCGAGCAGGATCAATGGGGTGCTTTGTTCGCCTTGGCCACTGAGCGCCTTCCCCAAGCGTGTGTAGCCCTGGTAAGGACCCATGAACAGGGTACCTGGCTGGGCGCTTCACCAGAACGACTGTTAAGCAGCACTGGCGATCGGCTGGAAGTGGATGCCCTCGCCGGCACCATGCCAAGCGCTGCCGCACCTGAGGCCACATCCTGGGGCGCCAAGGAACGCGCGGAACAACTGTGGGTGACCGGAATGGTGGAGCAGACCATGCGGCAACTTGGGGTCCAGAAGGTGGAGGTGGAAGGCCCCGTCGTGCGGTCGGCTGGACCTGTGGCACACCTGCACAGTATCGTTCGCGGATCGACCGGTGGCATTGACGTTCGCGAGCTGGCCCTTGCCCTTCATCCCACACCCGCAGTGGGCGGTACACCACGCGCTGAGGCCCTCCGTTCCATCGCCGCCCATGAGCCGCGACACCGCGATCTGTACGCCGGCTTCTGGGGTCTGCACTCCCCGGAACGCACCACGCTCTTCGTGAACATCCGCTGCATGGAACTGTTCCAGGACAGCGCCCTGCTGCATGTGGGGGCAGGCATCACCAAGGACAGCGATCCAGAGCGCGAATGCCAGGAAGTGGAACGCAAAGCCGCCACCTGGTCGTCGCTCATCGCCGCAGTGGGCAGCCCCGGATAACTTCGCCCGCCGATGAGCACCAGCGATCACTTCACCGCCGCGGAACTGGCCCGCCTCTGCGCCAGCAAGGGTGTGCGGCATGCGGTCATCAGCCCGGGCTCGCGCAGTGCACCGCTGGTGATCGCCTTCAGCCAGCAGCCGGACATCGAGTGTGTGCAGGTGATCGATGAACGGAGCGCAGGGTTCATCGCACTGGGCATGGCGCAACAGCTGCAGGCTCCGGTGGCCCTTATCTGTACCAGTGGCAGCGCTGTGCTCAACTACGGGCCTGCGATCTCCGAGGCCTTCTATCAGCGGATCCCGCTCCTGGTGATCACCGCCGACCGGCCCGAAGAGTGGGTGGACCAGGGCGAAGGACAGGCCATTCGCCAACGGGGAGTGCTGGCCCTGCACATGCGCAACTCCCTTCACCTTCCCCGACGGTGTGACGACGAACTGGGGCGGTGGCATGCAGGCCGCGTGATCAACGAGGCCATCAACACCACCCTGGTGCCCGTGCCCGGCCCCGTGCATCTCAACGTTCCCTTTGAGGAACCACTGTACGGCAGCGCTGCTCATCCAGAGCCGGCCACACGCAGCATCCATCAGGTGCTCACCGAATCGTTCATCCTACCCGAACAGGCGCGTTGGCTCATCCACCAATTGAGCACCAGCACTCGCGTGCTGATCCTTGCCGGCCAGGGGGTGTGGAGCCGTGGCCTTGCAGAACAACTACAGGCGCTCGCTCGCTTGCCGCAATGTGTAGTGCTGACCGAGAGCACGGCCAACCTGCACGCCGCGTCCTTCATCGCACACATCGATCGTGTGCTACCGGCCATTCCGCAACCGGGTTCATCGGTACAAGGCAAGGCCGACCCCGGCACCTTTGCGCCGGACCTGCTGATCACCTTCGGAGGAGCGGTGGTGAGCAAGCGCATCAAAAGCCTGCTTCGCCACTGGCGACCTGCTCAGCATTGGCATGTGGATGCCGGCCAACGCCACTACGACACCTACCAGAGCCTCACCCACGATATCGCGGTGGATCCTGAGGTCTTCTTCGCGCAGCTCGCCACGCATGTGAAGCCCAACGAAAGTGTGTACGCTGCGGCGTGGGAACACATCGATCGGCACACCACCATGTTGCACCACCAGTTCGTGGCGGCGGCGCCGTGGTGCGACCTTACTGCGCTGGCACGCATCATGGGCCGCATACCTGCTGGTAGCGTGGTGCATCTCGCGAACAGCACACCCGCACGCTACGCGCAGTTGTTCGAGCGGGGTGAAGGACAGCACCACTTCAGCAACCGCGGTACCAGCGGCATCGATGGTTGTACGAGCACAGCCGTGGGCGCAGCCGCCGTGAGCCAACGGCCCCAAACGCTCATCACCGGCGACATTGCCTTCCTCTACGACAGCAACGCGTTCTGGAACAGCCTGCGTCCCACCAACCTGCGGGTGATCGTGATGGACAATGGCGGAGGCAACATCTTCCGGTACATCCCAGGCCCCGACAAAGATCCCGCGCTGCTGCCCTGGTTCGAGGCACCCCATGGGCGTGACCCGTTGGTCCTGGCAAAGAGCTTGGGGCTGCGCTGCCTGGAAGCCTCCGATATGGCCAGCTTGTCACCTGCGCTGGAAGACCTCTACTCCAACGAGGACGGCCCGGCGGTGCTGGTGGTACGCACACCGGCAGCACTGAGCGCACAAGTGCTCCGCGACTACTTCACGAGCCTTGCCCAGTGACCATGGCCGCACCGTCAGCGTGGATCCAGGCCTTTCGGCTACGCACCCTGCCCCTGGCGGTGAGCAGCATCATCGTGGGTAGTGCCTTGGCGGCCTTTCATGGTGTCCATCGCCCGGCGATCAACGCACTTGCCCTGCTCACCGCCGTGCTCCTGCAGGTGCTCAGCAACCTGGCCAACGACCTCGGCGATCACGAACATGGGACCGATAATGCGGACCGCGTAGGGCCGACAAGGGCGGTCCAAAGTGGCGCGATCTCTCCAACGGCGATGAAGCGAGCCGTGGTCATCTGTGGCCTGCTGGCACTGATCAGTGGGGTCGGGCTGATCGTAACAGGACTTGGCCTCACCCTCACCACACTGGCCTTCCTGGGCATCGGCCTGCTTGCGATCGGCGCTGCGGTGCGCTACACCTACGGCAACAAGCCCTACGGATATGCCGGACTGGGCGACGCAAGCGTGTTCCTCTTCTTTGGTCCTGTTGGTGTGATCGGCACCTATTTCCTCCACACGGAACAACTGGAACCCGCCATTGGGCTACCCGCTGCTGCGTTCGGCCTGCTAAGCGCGGGCGTGCTCAACGTGAACAACATGCGCGATATCCGCAACGACAAGGCGAGCGGAAAGATCACCATGGCCGTGCGCCTGGGGAGCGAACGGGCCCGCTCCTACCACAGCCTCCTCGTCATTGGTGGCCTGCTGTGCCTGGTCCTGTTCACCGCGTCACACTTCCGGGCCATGCCGCAATGGGGATTCCTCATCACCACCTCTGCCCTTGCCTCACATATGCGTACCGTGCTGCGCGCAGTTGACCCCCGCAGCCTCGACCCCGAACTGAAGCGCCTTGCGCTGGGCACCTTCGCCACCGCCCTCGCATTCTCGGCTGGCCTGTGGCTGGCGGCCTGAACACCCCACCATGCTGCACGCTCGTTGGATCGAACACCCGCTGCAGGCCCGGTTCCCGCTCGGCACCAGCAAGGGCACCCTGCATCATCGTACCGTCTGGTACCTGATCGCATGGCACCATGATCGTCCGGACATCATGGGCATCGGCGAGGCCGCACCGTTCCCTGGCCATAGCCTCGAGTTCCCCGCGGAGGTACGCACCAAGCTCGTGGAGCTGTGCCAACACACCACCGACTGGCGGCAACGGCTCACTGGTGACCTGATCGCTGTGCCCAGTGTGCGCGCGGCTGTGGAACAATGCCTGCGCGACCTTGAAGTGGGCGGCACCAAAGCGCTCTTCCCTTCTGACTTCACCCTGGGTCAACGTGGCATCCCCATCAATGGCCTGGTCTGGATGGGCGACAAGAACACCATGCGCGATCGCATCCACTCCGTTCTCAACGCGGGCTTCCGGGTGGTGAAGCTCAAGATCGGTGCGCTGGACTGGGCTGCCGAAGAGGAGCTGTTGCGCGAAGTACGCGGGACCTTCCCAGCGAACGAGCTGGAACTGCGCGTGGACGCCAATGGCGCCTTCGAACCCCATACGGTGATGCCGGTGCTGGAGCGGCT
>JALOLX010000008.1 GCA_025455765.1 Flavobacteriales bacterium
GAGACCGGGGAGAGCGAGTTCGACCCAGGTACGGGCAACATCGCATTCCGTGCACGGTTCCCCAATCCTGACGGCTTGCTCAAACATGGTGCGAACGGCAAGGTCATCCTTCAGGAACGACTGGAGGATGCCCTGCTGGTACCACAACGGTCCACGTTCGAGCTACAGGACAAACTGTACGTACTGGTCGTGGGCTCGGATAGCACTGTTCAACAGCGGGCCATCGTACCGAAAATGCGCCTTCCCGACATGTACGTGGTGGAAGCTGGACTTCGACCTGATGAGCGCATCGTCTTTGAAGGTGTTCAGCGGCTTCGCCAAGGCGACCGCATCACGCCCCGACCGATGAGCGGACAGCAACTGCTCGCCCAACTGAAGAACTGATCCCTTTCTGGCTGTGATACAGCGGTTCATTCAACGACCGGTCCTTTCGGCGGTCATCTCCATCCTCATCACGGTACTTGGGCTGCTGGGTCTGGCCGGTTTGCCTGTCACCCAGTTCCCGGACATCGCACCGCCCGAGGTGAACGTGACCACCACGTACACCGGTGCGAATGCGGAGACCAGTGTCAAAGCCGTGGTCACCACCCTGGAACGCGCCATCAACGGAGTGTCTGGCATGGCGTACATGACCAGCGTATCGGGCAACGATGGGGTCAGCGTGATCCAGGTCATCTTCAAGTCGGGTACTGATCCCGACCTGGCGGCAGTAAGTGTGCAGAACAGGGTGAGTTCGGTGCTGGATGAGCTGCCGCAGGAAGTGATCAAGGCCGGCGTGAAAGTGGAGAAAGTGCAGAACAGCATGCTGTTGTACATCAACGTGCTCAGCACCGATACTGCGCACGACGAGAAGTTCCTGTTCAACTTCACCGATATCAACCTGCTCAAGGAGCTCAAGCGCATTGACGGCGTAGGCTTTGCGGAGATCCTGGGTCAGCGCGAATATGCCATGCGCGTATGGCTGAAGCCAGATCGCATGCGCATGTACGGTGTGGACGCTGGAGAAGTGGTGGAGATGCTGCGGAGGCAGAACGTGGAAGCTGCTCCCGGCAAGATCGGTGAGAGTTCGGGTAAGCGGCCACAAGAGCTCCAATACGTGCTCCGGTACACGGGTAAGTTCACGGCACCGGAACAGTATAGCAATGTGGTCATCCGTTCAAGCGACGCAGGCGAACTGGTACGTTTGCGGGACATTGCGGACATCGAGTTCGACTCGAAGGACTACAACGTGGTGAGCAAAGAGAACGGCCGTCCATCGGCGGCCATCATGCTCAAACAGCGGCCGGGCAGTAACGCCAAGGAGGTCATCAGCCGGGTGAAGGAGAAGATGGAGGAGATCAGTAGCGCATCGTTCCAGCCTGGCATGGACTACACCATCAGCTACGACGTCTCACAATTCCTTGATGCCTCCATCCAAGAGGTATTGAAGACGCTGATCGAGGCGTTCCTCCTGGTAGCCTTGGTGGTGTTCATCTTCCTACAGGATGTGCGCTCCACGGTGATCCCCATCATTGCCATCCCTGTATCCTTGATCGGGACCTTCTTCTTCATGCAGTTGCTGGGCTTCTCGCTCAACCTCATCACCCTGTTCGCCTTGGTATTGGCCATCGGTATCGTAGTGGACAATGCCATCGTGGTGATCGAGGCGGTGCATGCCATCATGGAGCGTACCGGGTTGGATCCCCGCCGCGCCACGGAACAAGCCATGCGTGAGATCGGCGGTGCGATCGTAGCCATTACACTGGTGATGTCGGCCGTGTTCATTCCGGTCTCCTTCCTGGAAGGCACCACGGGTGTGTTCTACCGCGAGTTCTCCCTCACCATGGCCATCGCCATCGTGCTTTCCGGTGTTACTGCGCTCACCCTTACGCCGGCCTTGTGTGCCGTATTCCTCAAGCCCATGCACCACCATGGACAGCAGGGAATGATGGCGCGGTTCTTCGCACGTTTCAACCACCGGTATGGCGCCCTGGCCGATCGCTACCAAGGAGTGGTCCGCACGATCGCAGGCCGTCGTACGATCACCTATGGTGCACTGCTCCTTGCGTGTGCCTCCACGGGGTTGTTGGGACGTATTCGATGCGGTCAGTTCTGTTTCAAGCCTCGCCGGCTACAGCCTTCTCTCTGAAGGAACAGGTGCCACCTATGGAATGAACCTTATCAGCCTGAAGAACTGGAACGATCGTGAGCAGAGCGATCAGGAGGTCATCGCCCAGCTCACCGCAGCTACGCGACATATCAAGGATGGCGAGATCGAATTCTTCACACCGCCCCCCGTACCGGGCTATGGCAACAGCAGTGGCTTCGAGCTCCGGGTGCTGGATAAAGCTGGTAACGGCGATCTGAACCGTCTGCAAGAGGTGACCAACGAACTGGTGAATGCATTGAACGAGCGGCCCGAGATCGAAGCCGCCTTCACCACCTTCAATGCGGGCTTTCCCCAGTATCTCCTGCATATCGACACGGACAAGGCCGCAGCGAACGGCATCACGGCCGAGAACGCCATGGGTACGTTGCAGACGCTCATTGGAAGCGAGTATGCGACCAACTTCATCCGCTTCGGGCAGATGTACAAAGTGATGGTACAGAGCCTGCCCGAGTACCGCGCGAAGCCCGAGGATGTGCTCGCACTCACCATACGGAACCCCAATGGAGAGCTGGTGCCGTTCTCGTCGTTCGTGCGCATGGAGAAGGTGTACGGACCGGAGCAGGTGACGCGCTATAACATGTATACCTCTGCCATGGTGAACGGTCAACCTGCAGAAGGCTACAGCAGTGGCGATGCCATAGCTGCGATCCGGAGCACGGCGGAACAGGTGCTTCCACCAGGGTACGGGTATGACTGGGCGGGGAGTTCACGCGACCAGGCCGCATCGGGCAACCAGGCCGTGATCATCTTCCTGATCAGCCTGTTGTTCGTGTACCTCTTGTTGGCCGCGCAGTACGAAAGCTTCGTGCTGCCACTGGCGGTGATCCTGTCGCTGCCAGCGGGCATTTTCGGTGCGTTCCTGCTGCTCTGGGCGTTCGGGCTGGAGAACAATATCTACGCCCAGATCGCCATGGTGATGTTGATCGGGATCCTGGGCAAGAACGCCATCCTGATCATCGAGTTCGCTGTGGCGAAACAACGGGAAGGGATGCCAGCGTTGCAAGCTGCCATTGCTGCCGGAACAGATCGCTTGCGCCCCATCCTCATGACCTCGCTCGCCTTCATCGCGGGCCTCATTCCCTTGATGCTCGCTTCAGGCGCGGGCAGCATCGGCAACAACACCATCGGTTCGGCTGCTGCGGGCGGAATGCTCCTGGGCACGGTGCTCGGTGTACTGCTCATACCCGGCCTCTACGTCCTGTGCGCACCCCGCGAACAGGCGGCCCAACCCCCACCGACGACCACATCGGCCACGACCAACAGCTGACCCATGGCCTACCATCACCGCACGTTGATACCGGTCGGAGCCCTGCTCCTTCTGCTGGGAGCGTGCGCCAGCCCAAAGCCTACGACCAGCAGTGACACCCCCGTACCTCCCGCCACGATGGGAAGAGGTACGGACAGTCTGGATGTGACCCTGCTCGATCGAAGCACCTTTTTCACAGACCCATTGCTGCGGGCGTTGATCGATACTGCGCTGGTCCGTAACATGGATCTGTTGTTGGCAGGTCAGCGCATTGAACTTGCACGCGCCGGGCTGCAACGTGCTTCCGGACAATTGCTACCGGAACTCAACGCCCATACCACTGGTTCCATGCGCAAGTTCGGCCTGTACACCATGGACGGTGCCGGCAACATCATCACGGAGATCACACCGGGGCGCTTTGTCCCCATCGACCTTCCCGACCTCCACCTGGGTTTACAGGCCGCTTGGGAGGTGGATGTGTGGGGAAGGCTCAGGAACATGCGCAAAGCGGCCGCACGCCGCTTCCTTGCCACCCGTGAAGCACGACATGCCATCACCACTCAACTGGTGGCAGAAGTGGCCAATACCTACTACGAACTGGTGGCGTTGGACCGCGAACTGGGCATTCTTGAAAAGACGCTGATCCAGCAGTCTTCGGCACTGGAGGCCATCGAAGAACAGAAACGCGCCGGCCGCGCCAATGAACTGGGGGTACAACAGTTCACCGCGCAGATCGGCCATACACGAGCGCTGGAACGCGGCACACGCCAACGTATTACGGAGACCGAGAACCGCATGAACTTCCTGGCCAGCCGGTGCTTGCGGGCGTCGCTCCCCCGCAGTTGCTTCAGCTGCGGCCCGATATCCGGCAGGCCGAGCAGGAAGTGCTGGCAGCACGCGCGGACTTGAAAGCCGCACGCGCCGCGTTCTATCCCGGGCTCACTCTCAGCGGAGGCTATGGGGTACAGGCCTTCGACCCCACCCTCCTCTTCACCACACCCAGCTCCATCGCCTACAGCGCCATTGGAGGATTGGTGGCGCCCTTGCTGAACCGCAACCAACTACGCGCCGGTCTGAAGGCGGCCAATGCTGAACGGACCGCCGCGCTGATCAACTACCAGCGCACGCTCCTGAACGCCGTTATGGAAGTGAACAACGGTCTTGCACGCATCGAGAACCTGAACGCCGCAGCAGCGCATCGTGCCACACAAACACAGGCGCTGCGCACCGCTGCAGCTGCCGCAGATGAGCTCTACCGCTCGGCCAAAGCAACATACCTGGATGTATTGCTGGCGCAGCAGGGCGCCCTTGCAGCGGAGATCGAACTGGTCGAAACACAGAAGCGGCAACGGATCGCGAACGTGGACCTGTACCGCGCCATCGGTGGAGGTTGGCGGTGATGGTAAGAATGTCCTGTCCCAAGCGTGCTGAGCGAAGTGCTGCGCATTTCGGCATCTTGATCTGTAGGAACCCCGTGGTCGATGAGCTGACAGAACGTGCAGACGTCTGTTCATGTGCCAGAACGGGCGCTACCGAACAGCCCCAGGGCACACTGCAACGACCGATGCGCAGCAAGACCACGGTACGACGAAGCCCGGCCTTTCCCAAGTTCTGGAAGGCCGGGCTTCTTCATTCTTACGATGGCCGTGATCAGCCCTCGCTGGTCATCTTCGCCGGATCCACCCACTTGTCGAAGTCCTCGGCGCTCACGTGGCCCAGCGCGATGGCCGCCTCCTTCAGCGTGGTGCCTTTCTTGTGCGCCTTCTTCGCGATCTCGGTGGCCTTGTAATGGCCGATGTGGGTTGAGACCTCTCTCCACCTTCAAATGCTTCGCCTCGTGTGCTTCCCATGCCGCCAAGTCCTAGCACCTGTAAATGCGCACACCGTCACGACCATCACCCTTCCACGCATAGTACCGAACAAGCTCAAGCTTGTCACCTGATCCGCACAGTGACCGTGTGCGATCTGAACGGATCCAGATCCGCCAATCGGGCCGATACTGAATCCGACCAAGAAGGTTGCATCGCAGGGTCCGCGTATACCGAGGCATCATATCGATCCTGCTCAATGGTCATTTCCCGCAAGACCACCATGTGCAGGTCGTGGAGAACCGAGTTGTAGTCCTTACCGATGAAGGAGGTTCCATCGATCCTCTTCCGCAACATGCGCGCATATACCTCAGCGATATCGAAGTGGACCTGCTCGTGTGCGAGCACGCTCATATCGTCATCCCCATGTTTGAAATACGAACCTTGATGATCGAACCAGGCTTCAATGGTGAGTATCAACTTGTTCGCAGCGTAGTTCCCATGGTAGGTGATCCCACAGAATGTGGCGGCTCTGAAAGGCCGCGCTGCAGTATCGCCCTTGAAGTCGACCAAACGAAGCCGACGCTCAGGATACCAAGTAATGATCTCCTCGAAAGGGGTGGCGTCCTCGACCCGATATAAACGGGCTTCCACCCTGTGGCAAGAGCTGCCATAAACACTCGGCAGCATGTGTCTGTCGATCTTCACGAGGTTAGCCCCCATGCTGCGCGCAAGTGCTTTCAACGTATCAAGAACAGCAGGATAGTCGCACCTCACCGTCATCCCCTTGTCCGTGGTACGTATTCTGGCCACCAACTCAGCTCCCGCCGTGTCCAAGGGATCATCTTCCTCGAGCAGCGCGAATGGCTCATGCATAGCGATCGGTTCGTACGAACGGATGCTCACCACCTTCACGCCGATGCCACAACCCATTATGAGCGCGACCATCAGCACGTACATCAACTTCTTCATCGCTGAACCATGATAGGTCGCTACCCCTCGCTGGTCATCTTCGCCGGATCCACCCACTTGTCGAAGTCCTCGGCGCTCACGTGGCCCAGCGCGATGGCCGCCTCCTTCAGCGTGGTGCCTTCCTTGTGCGCCTTCTTCGCGATCTCGGCGGCCTTGTAGTAACCGATGTGCGGGTTGAGGCTGGTCACGAGCATGAGCGAGTTCTCCAAGTGCCGCTTGATCACCGGGCGGTTGGGCTCAATGCCTTCCGCGCACTTATCGTTGAAGCTGACACAGGCATCACCGATCAGCCGAGCGCTCTGTAGCACGTTGGCAGCGATGAGCGGCTTGAACACGTTCAGCTCGAAGTGGCCATTGCTGGCACCGATGCTCACGGCCACGTCGTTGCCCATCACCTGAGCAGCCACCATGGTGAGCGCTTCGGGTTGCGTGGGGTTCACCTTGCCGGGCATGATGCTGGAGCCGGGCTCGTTGTCCGGTATCACGAGTTCGCCGATGCCGCTGCGCGGACCACTGCTCAGCATGCGGATGTCATTGCCGATCTTCATCAGAGAGACCGCAAGCCGTTTCAGCGCACCGCTCAGTTCCACCATGGCGTCGTGGGCGGCGAGCGCCTCGAACTTGTTGGGCGCTGTGATGAAGGGCAGGCCGGTGAGCTCGGCGATCTTCTTCGCCACAAGCACGCTGTAGCCCTTCGGTGCATTGAGCCCCGTACCTACAGCAGTGCCGCCAAGCGCCAGTTCACGGACCATCTCCAAGGCGTTGTTCACGGCGCGCAGACCATTGTCCAGCTGTTGCACGTAGCCGCTGAACTCCTGGCCCAGCGTGAGCGGGGTGGCATCCATGAAGTGCGTGCGCCCGGTCTTCACCACATCCTGGAAGGCCACTGCTTTCTTCGCCAGTGTATCGCGCAGCTTCTTCACCCCTGGGATGGTCACTTCCACCGTCAGCTTGTAGGCCGCGATGTGCATGGCCGTGGGATAGGTGTCGTTGCTGCTCTGGCTCTTGTTCACGTCATCGTTCGGGTTGAGCACCTTCTGCTCATCCGTGAGCTTGCCACCACTGAGCACGTGCGCGCGGTAGGCCACCACCTCGTTCACGTTCATGTTGCTCTGGGTGCCGCTCCCGGTCTGCCAGATCACCAGCGGGAACTGGTCATCCAGCGCACCGGTGAGGATCTCGTCGCACACCTTGCCGATGAGGTCGCACTTCTCCTGCGGCAGCTTGCCCAGCTCCAGGTTGGTGAGGGCTGCGGCCTTCTTCAGGTAGGCGAAGGCATGGACGATCTCGCGTGGCATGCTGCCCGGCGGACCGATCTTGAAGTTGTTACGGCTGCGCTCGGTCTGTGCGCCCCAGTACTTGTCGGCGGGTACCTTCACCTCGCCCATGGTGTCTTTCTCGATGCGGTAGTCCATTTGAATAGTCGGCAGTTGGCAGTTGGCAGTAAGCAGTTGGCAGTTGGCAGTAAGCAGTTGGCAGTTGGCAGTTGGCAGTAAGCAGTTGGCAGTTGGCAGTTGGCAGTAAGCAGTTGGCAGTAAGCAGTTGGCAGTTGGCAGTTGGCAGTTGGCAGCTGCCGACCTGATATCACACCTTCTGGCTCTGTCCCTGTTGCATCAGGTAGGCCTTCAGGAACTCATCGATGTAACCGTTCAGCACGTCGTCCACGCTGCTGGTCTCGTGCTCGGTGCGTACGTCCTTCACCAGCTTGTAGGGCTGCAATACATAGTTGCGGATCTGGCTCCCCCACTCGATCTTCTTCTTGCCTGCCTCGATCTCGCTGCGTTTGCTGCGGCGGCGCTCCAGTTCGGCCTCGTACAACTGGCTCTTCAGCAGTTGCAGGGCCTTGGTCTTGTTATCCAGCTGACTGCGGGTCTCGGTATTCTCGATGATGATGCCCGTGGGTGCGTGGCGCAAGCGCACACCGGTCTCCACCTTGTTCACGTTCTGTCCACCAGCCCCACCACTGCGGAAGGTATCCCAGGTGATATCGGCTGGGTTGATATCGATCTCGATGGTCTCATCCACCAGCGGATACACGTAGACGCTAACGAAGCTGGTGTGTCGGCGCGCATTGCTGTCGAAGGGACTGATGCGCACCAGACGATGCACACCGTTCTCGCCCTTGAGCATGCCGAAGGCGAACTCACCCGCCACCTCCAAGGTAGCTTGCTTGATGCCGGCAGCTTCACCGTCCTGGTAGTCGAGCACTTTCACACTATAACCGCTCTTCTCCGCCCACATGCGGTACATCCGCAGGAGCATCAAGGCCCAGTCGTTGCTTTCGGTCCCGCCCGCACCACTGGTGATCTGCACCACAGCGCTCAGGGGATCCTCCTCAGCGCTGAGCATGTTCTTGAACTCGAGCTCTTCCAGCGCATCGCTGGCTTTCTTGAACTGCGCGTCCAGCTCCTCTTCGCTCACTTCCTTGGCCTTGAAGAACTCGAAGGTCACTTCCAGGTCATCGATCTCGCGCTTCACATGCTCGTAAAGACCCACCCAGCGCTTCAGTTCACGGATGCGGTGCATCACCTGCTGGGCCTTCTTCTGATCGTTCCAGAAGTCGGGGTCCAGGGTGTACTTCTCCTCTTCCAGGATGCGACCGCGCTTGTCCTCGATGGCCAGGTAGCCCTTGAGGGCTTCCAAGCGTTGCTTCAATTCGTCGATCTTGTCAATGGTGACCATGTGCGCGGGCGGATGGGGCCGCAAAAGTACCGCTCCGACGGCGAAAGGAGGGTAGCGGACGCTACTCTGGATCGGCACAGCGGCGCAATGCCCGTTCCACCGCATCAGCCGTATAGCCCCGTCCAAGGAAATAGCGCATCAACTTCTGGTGTTTTCTATAGGCATCGGGCTCATTCAGCCGCTCCCATTTGCGCTCCACGGCCTGCTGCAGCCCACGGTCGTACTCCTCCACATCGAGTGCACGCAAGGCCAAGGCGATACATGGCGGACTGACCTGCTTGTGTTTCAACGCCGCCTCGATCTTGCGCAGACCCCAACCTTTCTGCCTGAACTTGCTCACCGCATAGTGCTCCGCGAAGCGCGCCTCGTTCAGGAACCCTTCGCCAATGAGCTGGCTGATGATGGGCTCGATCTCCCTGGCTGGCACCTCCCATGCATACAGCTTGTCGCGTACTTCCTGCTGGGCGCGCTCCTGACGGGCGCAATAGGCGCGGGCTTTGACGAGCAAAGTGGTGGTCATCATGCAGGTGGAAGAACGTTAGGTCGATCATTCTGGCCCCTTCGGTCGCCACGACAAGGAGCAATACACTGCATGTTCCAAAGCGTCGTAAACTTGGGCATCAAACAAGATCAAATGGCACCGTTCCGCATCCTTCTGTTCATCTTGGCGAATGTAGCGCTGATCTTTTCCGCACATGCGCAAGCAGATCCTGAGATAACGATCTACGACACCTATGAGGATTTTGAAACTAAAAAAGGACGCGACTTTGACCACTACACGTCAGCTATGCATGTAGCGGGTAAAGTTACACTTATACTATTGCACAACAACGAAAAAGTGAAAATAAAATGTTCCGATATATGGGGTTTTCGATACAAAGACGCCCTATTCAGGATAGACCACAGATACGATCAACCAGCCAAACTAATGAGTTATGGGCGCATATGCTATTACGAAAACGGACCTGCGCATATCGCCATGATGCGTGATTCCACCACCAGTGCATCGTTCAGCTTAGGCGCCTACTGTTACGTTTCGGTAGACCTAAAGGACGAACTATACCAATTTTCAGGGCTTAAGAAAGACGGAAAAAAAGCACTTGAACATTTCGTTCAGATCAACCCCATCTATCGTCAGTATTTCGACTGCGTAGGGCACACGAACAGTGTGAGCATACACCGTGAGTGTATCGCCAAGTTCGAAAAGGACCATCCCTTGGAGGATTAGAGGGACCATCGACGCGCTTTTCTCCAGATCCGGTCATACCCGTAGGCCGTGATGCATGTCACGTGTCTGCTGCTGCGCATGCTCCTGTCAGGCGCAAAGGGCGAGGGCTTTGGTGAGCGCCGCTCGTTCCCGAGCGTGCTGCATGATGCGGGCAGCAAGATCTGCAGGAGGCTCAGACCACCACCTCGTTCCCCGCACCATCCTTCACGGAGAAGGCCAGGAACTGTTGGGCACCGTCCGGCATCACCTTCACCCACTTGCGCCAGCGCCACCACCACTTGTGCTGGATGCTGGGCAGGCCCTTGGTGAGGTAGGCGTGGATGAACGGATGCACCTGGAGCGTGAGGCCGTTCATGTCCTTCTCGCCGTGCAAGTAGTTCAGCGCGCTCTCGATCTCGTCGATGATGAGAATGGCGGCCTGCACTTCTCCAGTGCCTTTGCAGGTGGGGCAGCTCTCGTTGGTCTCGATCTCGGTCTCGGGCCGCACGCGCTGGCGGGTAAGCTCGATCACCCCGAAGCGCGATGGAGGGAGCACATTATGCTTCGCCTTGTCGTCCTCCATCGCATCCTTCAGCGTCTTGTGCAGGATGCGTCGGTTCTCCGGTTCGTAGAGGTCGATGAAGTCGATGGCCACGATACCGCCCATGTCGCGCAGGCGCAGCAGACGGGCGATCTCTTTCGCGGCCTCCACATTGATGTCGAGGGCGTTCTTCTCCTGGGCCTGGTTGCCGCCCTTGCGGCTGCCGCTGTTCACGTCAATGACGTGCATGGCCTCGGTCTTCTCGATGATCAGGTAGGCGCCACTGGCCAGCATCACTTGCTTACCGAAGGCCTGCTTGATCTGGCGATTGATGCCGAAGTTGTCGAAGATGTCGAGGTTGCCCTTGTAGTGCTTGACGATGCCCTTCTTTTCAGGGGCGGTCTTTTCCAAGGTCTGATAGATCTCCTCGGCCAGCAGCTCGTCATCCACCTGTATGCTGGTGAAGTCCTTGGTGAGCACGTCGCGCATCACCGCGCTGGTCCGGTCGATCTCGCCCAACACCTTCTTCGGGGCCTGTGCGTTGCGCAGGTTGCGGAACATCACGTCCCAGCGCTGCATCAAGGTCTTCAGGTCGTTCTCGAGGTCTTCGGTGCGCTTGTCCGACGCATTGGTGCGGATGATCACGCCGAAGTTCTTGGGGCGAATGGCCTGCATCAGTTCCTTCAGCCGCTTGCGCTCCGTTTCATCGGTGATGCGGCTGCTGATGCTGACCTTGTTGATGAAGGGCACGAGCACCATGTAGCGCCCTGCCAGGGTCACTTCGGCGGTGAGGCGCGGCCCCTTGGTGCTGATGGGCTCCTTGGCGATCTGCACCAGGATACTCTGGCTGGCGCTGACCGCATCGGCGAGCTTGCCGTCCTTGGGGATATCGGCGTCCAGCTTCCAATCTTCGAGCAGGCTGCTTTGGATGGTACCGCTCACCGCCCCTTTCGCGAACTTGAAGGAGTTGCGGTATTGGGGTCCGAGATCGAAGTAGTGGAGGAAGGCATCCTTCTCATGGCCCACATCCACAAAGGCGGCATTGAGGCCCGGGGCCACCTTGCGCACTTTGGCGAGGAAGATATCGCCCACGGCGAACCCACGTTCAGTGCGTTCGCGGTGCAGCTCGCACAGGACTTTGTCCCGCAAGAGGGCAATGGCCACCTCTCCTCCGGCAGATCGGATGACGAGCTCGTTGTTCACGCGGCGATGGGGATGGTTGGGAACAACGGCGAGTGCAGGGTGCACCACACCGTTGGATAGGGTGTGGCCCGAGGACCGAAGTCCTCAGGCCCACGCCAGATCCTGTCCGGAAGAAGGACCTTACCGGTTCTTCTTCTTGTGACGGTTCTTCCGCAAGCGTTTCTTCCGCTTGTGCGTGGCCATCTTATGCCGCTTTCTCTTCTTACCGCAAGGCATGGGTCGTCAGTGTTGTTCGTTTCCTTCCAATTCATGCAGGAAGCGGTCCACTCCATTGAGGATGACCGTATCCTGCGTCAAAGTCCTGTATTTCTTGAGGCACGCGATCGCTTGATCGGTGCTGTCCAAGGTGGCATAGGTGCGTCCCAGATAGAACCAGACGTCGGGAAATCCCGCTTCGTCCAGCTCACGTACCTTCCGGAAGCGGTCGAGGGCCTTCTCGTACTGTCCGCTCTGGATGGAGAACAGTCCGAGGTGCCAATGTGCTTCGGCATTGTTGGGATCTTCCTCGAGCACCTCACGCAGCATCATGATGCCGCGCATGGGATCCTGCCCCTGGACCAGTGCGATGGCTTCGGCCATCTTCACCTCGGCGGGGCTCATGGCCTTCACCTTGGCTTCTTCCTTCCCGGAAGGTATCCGGGGTGCCACTACCAAAAGAACGACGACCGCCAGCGCACCCAACAGGGCTAGGAGCTGTGGCCGCTTGAGTCCCATTACTGTCCGCCTTTGGAGCGGTTCTTCACCTTGTCCACGAACACGTCGGCCGGCTTGAAGGCGGGCACATCGTGCGCGGGGATGATGATCGTGGTGTTCTTCGCCAGGATGCGACCGGTCTTCTGAGCCCGGTGCTTCACGATGAAGCTACCGAAACCACGCAGGTGCACATCAGTTCCCTTCTCCAGGCTGTTCTTCACCTCCTCCATGAACGCCTCCACGGTCGTCAGCACCACCTGGCGCTCCACTCCGGTGCGCTTGGCGATGATGCTGACCAATTCTGCCTTCGTCATTCCCTGTCTGTGATTTGGGGCCGCAAAGATAGCCGTTCCAATGGATCGCGCAACCGATCTTTGCCCCTGTATGTCAACCGCTTGGTTCACCCATGCCCTGGTGCCCTGGTACCGGGAGCACCAACGCCCCCTCCCCTGGCGCCGCAGTAGCGACCCGTATGCCGTGTGGCTCAGCGAGGTGATCCTGCAGCAAACCCGGGTGGACCAAGGCACTGCCTACTGGCTTCGGTTCATGGAGCGTTACCCCCGGGTGGAGCTGCTGGCGGGGGCGGAAGAGGATGACGTGCTGCGGCTATGGCAAGGCCTCGGGTATTACAGCCGGGCCCGCAATCTGCTCACCGCTGCGCGGCAGGTGGTCCACGAACATGGAGGCCGGTTCCCCACCACGCACGCCCAACTGCTGCACCTGAAGGGCGTGGGTGATTACACGGCAGCGGCCATCTCCAGCATCTGTTTCGGACAGGCGGATGCCGTGGTGGATGGCAACGTGTACCGCGTGCTGGCCCGGGTGTTCGGCATCGCCACGCCCATCGATAGCACCGCGGGCCGCAAGGAATTCCGCGCCCTCGCCGCACGGCTCATCGATCCCACCGCACCGGGCGACCACAACCAGGCCGTGATGGAACTGGGCGCCACCGTATGCTCCCCCAAACGCCCTCGCTGCGGAGAATGCCCGCTGGCGGACCGGTGCAGCGCCTTGGCCCATGGTCGCATCGAAGCCTTGCCGGTGAAGGAGGGCCGAACACAGGTGCGCGAACGGCACTTCAACTACCTCCATGTGCAGGCCGGTGAGCGCATCTATGTTCAACAGCGTGGCCCTGGCGACATCTGGCAGGGCTTGTGGGAGCTGCCGCTGGTGGAGACCGATGAAGCCTTGGGACCGCGCAGCTTCAACAAGCTGACCGCACACCTTCCGGGTGGAACGAGCGGTGGCAAGTGGACCCTGGTGGACCAGATGGGGCCGGTGAAGCATGTGCTCAGCCACCAGCACTTGATCGCCCGGTTCTGGCGGGTGATACCGCCGCCCGGTCTGCCCCTGCCCACCAGCTGGCGCGCAGTTGACACCAGCACGTTGGCCCAGTTGGCACTGCCTCGCCTGTTGGAGCGCTACCTCGAAGGAACCGCATCGGAAAGCACACGCCTGCTCTGAGCAGGAAGCGTGAACGGACAAGACCAAGGCGTTCGATCGGGCCGAAGTGGGTTATCTTCGCTTCCTCATCCAGTAAGAACGACCATGGCCGGAGTGAACAAAGTGATCCTGATCGGCAACCTGGGCGCCGACCCCGAGGTGCGACAGGTATCGAGCGATGCCAAGGTGGCCAACTTCCGCATCGCCACCAGCGAAACGTACAAGGACCGCCAGACCGGCGAGCGCCGCGAACAGACCGAATGGCACAACATCGTGGCCTGGCGCGGATTGGCTGAGATCACCGAGCGCTACCTGCGCAAAGGCAGCAAGGTGTATGTGGAAGGCAAGTTGCGCACCCGCCAATGGCAGGACAAGGAGGGCAACACGCGCTACACCACTGAAGTGCATGCGGAGGAAATGACCATGTTGGACCGCGCCAATACTGGTGAAGGTGCTGCACCTTCCGCCGCACCGATGGCTGCGGCACGCCCCGCTGCCCAACCGATGGCTGGAGCCCCGATGGCGAACGACCCCTTGGACGAAGTGGACGACCTCCCCTTCTAAAGCCGCTCTTGCGCAACCAATCCTGAGCCCTTGGAGCCTCCGTCCGCCTATTTGTTGAGTACGGCCTTGTACGTGCGCCCGCTGGATCCTGCCACGGGAGCGGTGCTGGCCATCATTGCCTTGTTGCTGGTGGCCTCTGCTGCCATGAGCGCCAGTGAGGTCGCCCTGTTCTCGCTCAACCCAACGCAGCTGCGCGACCTGAAGGAACGCGGCGGCACCAGCGGACAGCGCGTGCTCGAGTTGCTGGCCAAACCGCGGCGGCTGCTGGCCACCATCCTTATCGCCAACAACTTCGTCAACGTTGGCATCGTCATCCTCAGCACCTTCGCCGTCAACAACCTGCTCGACCTCTCACAGATGCCCACCTACGTGGTGTTCGGCATCCAGGTGTTGGCGGTCACCTTCGTGATCCTGTTGCTCGGCGAAGTACTGCCAAAGGTCTACGCCACCAGTGCACCGATGCGTGTGGCCCAAGGCATGGCCGGTACCCTTCTGGTACTAAGGGCCGTGTTCAAGCCGTTCAGCGAGACGCTCGTACGCAGCACCACCTTCATTGAGAAGCGCTACACCAAGCGCACCCAGAACATCTCCGTGGACGCCCTGGGCCATGCCTTGGAACTGACGCAGGATGCCAGTACCACCGTGGAGGAACAGCGTATCCTGCGGGGCATCGTGAAGTTCGGCAACTTCGAAGTGCGGCAGGTGATGCGGCCGCGTACCGAAGTGGTGGGCTTCGACAAGGAGATCACCTTCAAAGAGCTGCTGGCCAGCATCGTGGAATCGGGCTTCTCGCGCGTACCGGTGTACGAGGACACGTTGGACCGTGTGGTGGGCGTGCTCTACATCAAGGACGTGCTCCCCCACATCGGGAAGACCGAGTTCGACTGGCACAGCCTGTTGCGCGTACCGTACTTCGTGCCCGAGGGAAAGAAGCTGGACGACCTGCTGAAGGAATTCCAGAGCGAGAAGGTCCACCTCGCCGTGGTGGTGGACGAGTACGGCGGCACCAGCGGCATCATCACGCTGGAGGATGTGATCGAGGAGATCGTGGGCGACATCACCGACGAGTACGACGACGAGGACCTGCTCTACAGCAAGCTGGACGACCACACCTGGGTGTTCGAGGGGAAGACTCCACTGCCCGATGTGTACCGTGTACTGGGCGTGGATGGCAAGCTCTTCGAGGACAACAAAGGCGACAGTGGCACCTTGGGTGGCTTCATCCTGGAACTGACCGGTCGCATTCCGAAGAAAGGCGAACGCGTTGACCTGCAGCACTACAGCTTTGTGGTCGAGGCCTCGGACAACAAGCGCGTACGTCGCGTAAAGCTGATCATGCGCGATGAACGGACCAGCTAAGCTTCTTCCGCTGCTGCTCCTGCTCGGAGGCTGTGGGTCCGATCCGGTGCCCAAACCGCGCGGCTACCTGCGCATCGACCTTCCCGAACCCGCCTACACCGCTTGGACGGACAGTGCGGTGATGTCCTTGGAAGTGCCGGCTGCTGCGCGCATCGCTTCCCGCGGTGCGCGGGGCGCAGCGCAGTGGTACGACATCCGCTATCCGGCGTTACGCGGCACCGTACACCTCACCTGGTCGCCTGTGGGCGATGATCTGCCGCAGCTCATCGAGGACGCCCATGCCTTCAAGAACACGCACCAGAGCAAGGCAGGCGGCATCCGTTCGGCACGCATGATCAGGGCTGAGGACCGCGTGTTCGGCACCTTGTTCAACGTGGAGGGCGATGTGGCGAGTCCTTTCGTCTTCTACCTCACCGACAGCACGGACAACTTCCTTTATGGAGCCCTGTACTTCGATGCTCCGCCGAACGCCGACTCATTGGCGCCGGTGACCGAGCGGGTGCGTGCCGACATGCAGCACCTGGCGGCTACGCTCCAGTGGCGCTGAGCGATCGTCCTGTGCGCTGAACAGCGGCCAGCACAGCGGCCAGCAGCAGCAACGCGCCGAACTGATGGGCCACTCCTAATACAATGTTGACCTGGGTAAGGATGGTGAACACACCCAGCAGGAACTGAAGCACCACCAACCCGATCAAGAGCTGCCAGACACCCGCTAGAGCTGCGGCGGAGCGGTACACCCAGGCAAATGCCACCACGCCGACGGCCACCACCCAGGCCAGGTTGCGGTGAACGAACTGCACCCCATCACGGTGGTGCGATAGGTCGAACCACCAGTTGCCGAAAGCCGTCACGTTCTCCGGCATGAAGCTCCCGTTCATCAAGGGCCAGGTGTTGTAGATGCGGCCTGCGTCCAGTCCGGCCGTGAACGCACCCCACACGATCTGTAGCAGCACCAGCGCGAGCAACCAACGCGCATGCCGGGCCATGGCTGTCCCATCCCCCGAGAACGCTCGGCGACCCAGGCGAATGTCCAGCACGGTCCAGAGCACCAGGGAGAACACCGTGAAGGCGGCGGTGAGGTGGATCGCCAGGCGGTAGTGCGACACATCGGGGTTGTCCTGCAGGCCGCTGGCCACCATGAACCAGCCGAGCGCGCCTACCGTGCCTCCACCGATGAGGATGGCGATGGTACGGGTACGCAACCAGCCACGCAGCAGCCCACGGCGCAGGAACAGCGCGAAGGGGACGATGAACACCAGCCCCATCAGGCGCCCCCAGTTGCGGTGCAGGTACTCCCAGAAGAAGATCCCCTTGAAGCCGGCCATGTCCATGTGCTGGTTCTTCAGGGTGTACTCCGGTATCTGCTTGTACTTGTCGAAGGCTTCCTGCCACTGCTGCTCGTTCAGGGGAGGTAGGGCGCCCATGATAGGCTTCCATTCGGTGATGCTGAGGCCACTGCCGGTAAGCCGGGTGATGCCGCCAATGATCACCATGCAGGCGATCAGGACCAGGCCGGTGGTCAGCCAACGGACCACGGGGCGAAGGTCGAGGGGAATGCTTCGGTCCATGAAGGGATGCAAAAGTACCAACAGCGCAACCGCCTCAGGGTTCACGGCCATAACGAAGAACGGGGCCCGTGAGCCCCGTTCAATAGGTTCAATGCGTGTCCGATCAGCTGCGGAGGATCTGCGAGAGCAGGGCCACCAGGCTCGGCAATACGGCGGGGCGGGGGATGTACGCCTCCACGGAAGCGGCATCACCGGCGGCGGCAGGAGCGGTCCCTTCAGCGCCAGCGGCCATCACCTGGCGGGTGATGTGGACGGCCTTCACTTGGTACTGACCATCGTGCAACGCCTGGATCGCTTCGATCATCTGGGCATCGGTCACCTGGGCAGGATCATAGGTCACGATCGCATGGTCGCGCTCATCCCCCTCCACGAATGCGATCTCGGTGCCGCTGATGCCGGGCAACTTGGCCAGGGCCTTCTTGATGGAGCCACCGCACATCATCTCGCAGCTCATGCCATCGATGGCGAGGTCGGCCGTGGTGACGGGCGTTCCGGCGTTGATCACCTGGTCGGTCACCACGCGCTCGATACCGGCAGCAGCGGCCTGGGCAGCAGCGTCGGCAACAGCATCAGTGGTGGCGGTACCGCTGCAGGCGCTGGCGAGCAGGGCAATGGACAACGAAAGGGGCAGGAGGTGTTTCATCGCACGGTCTGAATTGGATGGATGAACGTATGACGCAGCAACGATGTTCAGGTTACAAAAGTACGTCGATCCGGATCGGAATAGCTTCGCACCCCGGATGTCGCTCAAGCGCCCCTCTTCCCTGGTCTGGCCGTTGCTCATCGTTCTGGCGTTGATCTGGGGCAGTTCCTTCATCTTGATGAAGCGTGGACTCTACGCGGACGGCATACCCATGCTCACGCCCTGGCAATTGGCCACCGTTCGGCTGGGTGTGGCCTGGCTGGCCTTGTCGCCCTTCCTGCTTCGGCACTACACTTATCTGCGCAGCCACTTCTGGCCCTTGTTGGGCGCAGGGTTGCTGGGTAATGGCATCCCCGCCTTCCTCTTCGCCACGGCCCAGAGCAGGATCGACAGCTCGCTCTCGGGCATGCTCAACAGCCTCACGCCGCTCATGACCTTGGTGGCCGGCGTGTTGCTCTTCGGTACGCGGGTGCGCGGCATTCACGTGATGGGCATCCTACTGGGTCTGGCAGGTGCCGCAGGCCTCATCCTGGTGGCGCGCAATGACGGTCCGCTGGAGATCAATGCGTACGCGCTTCTGCCCATCCTCGGTACCGTGTGCTACGGTCTGAGCGGCAACATCGTCAAGCGCCACCTCTACAGCCTGCCACCGATCGCCACCGCGGCGTTGGCCCTCACGTTCGTAGGTCCGGTATCACTGCTGTTGGCGGCCGGCAGCGGATTGAACGACACGCTCACCTCGGTCCCGGGTGCCGGCAAGGCGTTGGGATACGTGGTGCTCCTTGCGGTGATGAGCTCTGCCCTGGCCTTGGTGCTGTGGAACATGCTGTTGCAGCACACCTCTGCATTGCGCGCCAGCTCGGTCACTTACCTCATGCCTGTGGTCGCCATTGGATGGGGGCTGTTGGATGGCGAGCTCATCGGACTGCGCGAACTGGGCATGATCGCCTTGGTGCTGAGCGGCGTCTACATCGTAAGCATCGCTGAGCGTGGCCGGTGAACAGGCTTGACTGCTGTGGCGCATCTTTGCAGCATGTACCAAGGCCAGAAAGTCATCGTGGTGCTGCCCGCCTACCGGGCTGCCCTCACATTGAAGCAGACCTACGAGGAGATCCCCTTCGACCTGGTGGACGATGTGGTGCTGGTCGACGACAAGAGCCCGGACAACACCGTGGAAGTGGCACGACAGCTCGGTATCCGGCATGTTGTGGTGCATGACATGAACAAGGGCTACGGCGGCAACCAGAAGAGCTGCTACGACAAGGCCAAGGAGCTCGGTGCGGATATCGTGGTGATGCTCCACCCGGACTACCAGTACACCCCGAAGCTGCTGGCCAGCATGATCACCTTGATCGGCAATGGTGTATATCCGGTGGTGTTCGGATCGCGCATCCTGGGCGGCGGCGCACTGAAGGGTGGCATGCCCCTGTACAAGTACGTGGCCAACCGCATCCTCACGCTCACGCAGAACCTGTTGATGGGCGAGAAGCTCAGCGAGTACCACACGGGCTATCGGGCCTTCCACCGCAGTGTGCTCGATGCCTGTCCTTACCACCAGTGTTCGGACGACTTCGTGTTCGACAACCAGATGATCGGGCAGATCTTCTGGAACCGCTTCGAGATCGCGGAGATCACCTGCCCCACCAAATACTTCGACGAAGCCAGCAGCATCAACTTCAGCCGCAGCATGACCTATGGCTTCGGTGTGCTGAACGTCAGCTTCCGTTACTTCCTCGCGCGCACAGGCCTGGTGGGCTGGAAGTTGCTCGGCAAGCCCCGCTGAACCGCCATGCTTCCTTCGCGCAGCCAACTCCATCTCATCATCGTGGCGGTTGCGGCGCTGCTGTTCGTGCCGGGGCTGGGGGCCGTACATCTCTTCGATTGGGACGAGATCAACTTCGCGGAGATCGCGCGGGAGATGCTGGCCACGGGAGACTGGTCACGCCCCCAGATCGACTATCGGCCCTTCCATGAGAAGCCACCGCTCTTCATTTGGTTCCAAGCCGTAAGCATGAAGCTCTTCGGCGTGGGCGAGTTCGCGGCGCGCCTGCCCAATGCCCTGTGTGGCATGCTCACGCTCCTCGTGCTCTACCGCATCGGCGACCAGTTGCGCGGACGGGTGTTCGG
>JALOLX010000175.1 GCA_025455765.1 Flavobacteriales bacterium
CGGAGCATGCCACCACCGCCCTGCTCACCCGCTGCACCGATGGGAAGAAGGCCATTTCCTGGGAGACCGCCCCGCCTCCCAAAGCCCTGAAGTCCGACTTCGCCTATTTCAGCTGGATCGCAGCGCACAACAGCACCACAAGCGGAGGCGACCGCAGCTTCGACCTGTACATCGATGACCAGAACGTACTGACGTTCACCACGCAGCATTCTACCAAGCCCGCCACGTGGGAAGCAGAGGGGCTGGACGGCGTGAAGCTGGTGTTCGAATTCTCAAAGGCGGACCGCCATGGAGATGCGCACGGCTTCGCGCACCTGCGGGTACCGCTGAAATACCTGAAACCCGGCCGACCCCTGCGGCTGAAGGTGGTGGGCCACGCGCAGAACAGCCCGGACTGGTTCATGACCTTCCGGTACACCTTCGAGGAGAAGGTGGAGGTGGAAGTGCTGCCGTTCATCACATCAGGCAAACACCAATTGCAACCCGTTCAATTCACCGTACTTCATTTCGGCGGAACCGAATATTTCAATTTCTCCTTTGAGGAGGAGGATGAAGAGACAACTGCGACCCTCTATCAAATCGACGTGTCAAATGGCATTAATGTCATCATGGGCTATATCCAACCCAGGTCAGCTGAGCACAGCATTAAAGTTCATTGTCGGGTTGGAAGGACCCATCAGTTCGACACGATTATTCAAGTCCGACCCGTCATCCACCGCGACATCCATCTCGTTCATCACAGCCACACTGACATCGGCTACAGCCACCTACAGGCCGAGGTGGAGAAGATCCAGAACAACAACATCTGGAAAGCACTGGAGCTGATCGACCGCACGAAGGACTACCCGGAGGACAGCCGCTTCGTGTGGAACGTGGAGAGCCTCTGGGCCGTGGAGAATTTCCTGGGCATCGCCAGCGAAACGGACAAGCAGCGCTTCATCGCCGCGGTGAAGGCGGGCAGCATCGCCCTCAGCGCGAACTACGCCAACCTGATGACCGGCCTGTGCACGCCCGAGGAGATGCACTGGATCGTGGAGTACGCCGATTCGCTGCGCACGTGGTACGACCTGCCGATCACCATGGCCATGCAGACCGATGTGCCCGGCATGAGCTGGAGCATGGTGGACGCCTACGCCGCGCACGGCATCCGCCACCTGAGCCAGGGGCCGAACTACATCCCCGACATGCCCGACGGCGGCGACCGCATCGGCAGCACCCTGCGCGAACAGGGCGACAAGCCCTATTGGTGGAAAAGCACCACCGGCACCGACAGCATCCTCGTGTGGACGGCCGGTCAAGGCTACGGCGGCTGGCACGGTTACACCGCCGGGGCCATCAAGGAGCGCGGCACCCGGAAGATCGCCGCCTACATGAACGACCTGGCCGCAAAGGGCTATCCCTACGACATGCTGCAGTGGCGCTACAACATCGTGAGCGACAACGGTCCGGTGGACAGCACCCTCAGCGACTTCGTGCGCGACTGGAACGCGAAGTACAGCTCACCACGTCTGATCATCGCCAACGCGGGCACGATGATGCAGCAGTTCGAGGAGAAGTACGGCAAGAGCATTCCTACCTGGAGCGGCGACTTCACGCCCTATTGGGAGGATGGCGCGTACAGCACGGCAAACGAGGAAGGGTGGACACGCGTGTACAGCGCGCGTCTATGCAACCTGATCGAGTCCGCGGAACGTCATGGCAAGTCGCTTGACCCGCAGCTGCTCTACCGCGCTAAGCGCAGCATCGTGATGTGGCACGAGCACACCTGGGGCGCGTGGTGCAGCATCAGCGATCCGGATGCGCACTTCACCACCGACCAGTGGCGCGTGAAGAAGGCGTTCGCGGATAGTGCGATGTGGTATATCCTACAACTCGAACGGGGCAGTCACATGGACCCCGTCGCGCTCTTTCCCTCGCTCGACTCGATCCCAGCGTTCGCTAAGAACTTCCGATGGAAAGTGGTCGACGGTCTCGATCCAACTTCCACACGCGACCAACCAGCCGATGTCTTCTCAGCGCATACCGGTGCCGGCGAATACCATCTGCAGTATACCATCGGTGTACCGGCCAAGCGCGACAAGCACTCGTACCACCTCACCCTCCCCTTCAACATCCCCAACGCCACCGTCCGCATCGGCATTGGCGATACCTGCGTAACGCCCGAGAGCGGCCGCATTCCCGGCAGCAACAACGACTTCTTCTGCGCCCAGCGCTGGATCGATGTGAGCAACGACAGCATGGGCGTCACCATCGTGTGTCCGCAAGGCGCGATCTGGGAAGTAGGAGAGATGGTGGACGAAAGCAAGGTGAACCCCGGCAAGGGCACCAACCCGGAGTACTACAAGGCTTGGAAGACCGAGGCGAAGAGCAGCAGCACCATCTACCTCTACGCCCTCAACAACTACTGGCACACCAACTTCAAGGCCGACCAGGAAGGCCCCATCACCTTCGACCTCTACCTGAAGATGCACGGGCCGTTCAAGCTGGAGGACGTACGACGCTTCGGGCTGGAGATGACGCGGCCGTTGATCACGTGGTGGAAGTAATGCCGATCAGAAGATCGGTCGATCAGATGATCAGATGATGGAAATGCGCTGCACGGGCAAGGATGTTCCCAGCGGGTACATGTGCGAATATCATCATGCCTCTACGTACTCTGCGTGCTCTGCGGTTAATTCGCATTCCGCCTTCGCATTAAGCTCCGGCGGTCGAAGTATGAAAAAGCGTCCCCCCAGCGGTATGGGCGGCCTGGTGTACAGCACCAACCGCGGCACCACCACCGCCAGCAACCCGGCCACTTTGCCTCCCCAGCAACAGGATCTGCGCATCCACCTGGACCGATTGAAGGGCAACAAGGAGGTGACGCGCATCGTGGGCTTCGTGGGCAAGGAGGCTGACCTGGACGACCTGGGCCGCGCGCTGAAAAGCAAGTGCGGCGTGGGCGGCAACACCAAGGTTGGCGTGATCCTGCTGCAGGGCGACCACCGGGACAAGGTGATGGCCTACCTCGCTGAGAAAGGCTACAAGGCGAAGAAGGCCGGCGGATGATACTGTTCGATCCGATCCACAGCGATGCCTAGGAAAAGCAAGGAGCCCGAACAGGAATATCGGTTCACCGCCACGATCGATCGTCCGGTGAGCAAGGGTTGGTATGCGACCATCGACTTCCCACATGATGTGGAGAAGCTCTTCGGTACGAAAGGACGTGTGCGCGTGAAAGGAACGATCAATGGGGTCGAGGTGGACCGCGCCCTGATACCGACCAAGGCAGGGGTGCATGTGATCGTCATGAGCGGTGCCCTGCGAAAAGCAGTGAAGGCCGGTTTCGGGGATGTTGTGGAGGTAATGGTGCGTCGGAACCCGGACCAGGATGAGGTCATCATTCCGGACGCATTACAGGACACCCTCGACTTCCTCCCGGAAATGAAAGCCGCATGGGACAAGCTCACCCCAGGCATGCAGCGGGGCATGTGCTACTGGGTGGGAAGTGCGAAAACCGAAGCGACACAGGCCAAGCGGGTGGCCGAGCTGTTGCGCCGCTTCGAGGACGGCGACTTCCAGGTGGGAAAAGGCCGCCGGAAAGAGTGATGCGTTAAGGCAGGTTGCACCAGTAAGAGGCGCGCTCCGGGTCGAGGACCTCGAACAGCGGCAGCTCCATACCGGGTTTCACCAGCAGTAGTTCCCACGGGTCCGCTACTTCCAACAGGTGTGCCCCTTTGGCCGTCACCTCGAAGGGCAGGGCGCGATCGTGGGGCTTCTCTACACGTGCGGCACACAAGCCTTCGCGCAGCAAGGCACCCTCGCCTAAGCCCGTGCGCACGGTGAATTGCCGGATGTCCATGTAGCCCGCCAGCAGACGCTTCTCCAGCTCATCGGCGCGCTGCACCCGCCATACGTCGCGGCCCGCGTTCTGCCGCAGCTCTTTCACAGCATCGAACTGCTTGTCCGTAGGCTCGGCATAGGTGCCTTTGAACGGGGCTTTGGGTGCGGGGTCGTTCTGCAGGGCCAGGTAAAGCGATGCGCTCTTCTCCGGTCGTACCAGGATCAGCTCCTTGTCGGGGATGTAGAGCAGGAAGTCCGCGCCGTGTTCGGTGGGCACATAGCCATTGTAGCGCTGGTACTCGCTGTCCTCTTGCCGACGTCGCAGCAATCCGCAGCGCACCAAGGGGCCGTAGCTGGCATGGCGACCCAGGAAATCGCTCAACTCCTCGTACCCCTGTTCACGGGACCGGATGATCCGGTTCCACCGCGCTTCGAACACCGCCGCTGTCATGGTGCCAAGGTCCGACGACCCGCTCGGCCCCGCAGCCCCGACCACCTGCGATTACGAACAGCAGCGTTTTGATCGACCGCTTCCGGATGCTGTCCAAGGACAAGGTATCCGCCTGGCCGTCAGCCTGTTACCAAGTCGGTCGCGACGATATTGACGATCGGTACTGCAATAAGTTCCGATGGTCCGCGCTGGTGCCCGGAAGGCTTAGGGAATGGCGATGCGCTTCACCTGCTGGGCATCGCCGCTGGTGGCACGCACCAG
>JALOLX010000176.1 GCA_025455765.1 Flavobacteriales bacterium
CCAGTTGCACGAGCGCCATGGCCGCATAGTTGATGATGCCGATGAGCTCCGGTCGCACGCCCTCCCCCACCTTGCTCTCGCCCACGGTCTGGAGGGTGCGGATGCGCTGGGCCTTGATGAAGATCTGGTCGGTGAGCGAAGGCACACGGAGGATGCGCCAGGCCGTGCCGTAGTCATGCGCCTTTTTGGCGAAGAGCGCGAGGCATTCGGCAATGACGGCGTCGTATTGCGCCAGGGTGCGTTCCATGGGTGGCGAAGGTAGGTCGGCGGCGCAAAGGGCAGCGGCTCACCCGTGCATGGTGGGCGCCTTGCCATAACGCTCCACCACTTCCGCCTCGTAGGCCAGGAACTCGCGCCAGCGGGCATCCACTTCGTCGCGGGTGCCGTAGCGGCGGGCGAACCCGATGAAGGTGGTGTAGTGGCCCGCTTCGCTCACCATCAGCTCGTGGTAGAAGGTGCGCAGCTCTTCGTCGGCACAGGTCTCGGTAAGCACCTTGAACCGCTCGCAGCTGCGCGCCTCGATCATGGCACTGAACAGCAGTCGGTCCACCAGGCGCTGTTCCCGCGTGCCGTCCTTCCGCAGGAATTGCATCAGCTCGTTCACATAGTTGTCCTTGCGCTCCGGACCGAGCTTCCAGCCACGGGCGTGGATGCGGTCCACCACTTGTCGGAAGTGTTCCAGTTCTTCCTGCGCGATCCGTGTGAGCTCCTCCACCAGGTCGCTCAGCTCGGGGTGGCGTACGATCATGCTGATGGCGTTGGACGCCGCCTTCTGTTCGCACCACGCATGGTCGGTGAGGAGTTCAGGCAGGTCCTGGCGCACCAGTTGTGCCCAGCGGGGATCGGTGGGAAGTTGCAGACCGAGCATGGTGCAAAGGTCTTATCCAGGCCCGAATGGTCACTCAAATGATATCCCATAACTTTTTGACTAAGAACGACAGGATGACCTTACGCATGGCAGAAGGCAGATCTCAAAAATGGAAGATCTCTTGGCCATCACATCGATTGAACGACCAGAATTGTGCAGAGCGTGCTCGTGAACTGAGGATCGTTTACATTGCACTCAAACAACACGTTCGTGATGATACTACGCAACACTATCGCTTCGTATGGCGTGTTCTTGTCGATCACTTTAAATGCCCAAACGGATCAGATCGAAGTGACGGACCAGATCCATCCTGAAGTGCATTTCACGACGATAATAGCACTGGATAGCTTGATCGCTGTGACTTCATGGTCAGACCCTGGCAATGTACCAGTTATGCCGAAGCGCCTTCTTTTTTACTCTCTTTCTGGAGAACTCATCAGTTCCCAGAACCTTGATCTTGCCAATGCCATTCGCCATCAAAACCCATCTCGTTCAACGGACGGAGGATTCTGGATAGGTGGTGGACTGGATGCGTGTGACGTATTGGTCGGGGGGCGGATAATGCGATTTGACCGCAACGGAGACATATCTTTGGACCGCACTTATACCCCCGAAGAACTTGAAGATAATATTGTCCGAATAAATGCAATTGCAAAAAACACGACCAAGTATCTTGCATATGCTGGCAATGGTGTAGCTATTGCAGATACTCTTGGCGATATCATAGATCATTGGGATATAGATGGAATTAGTTTTGAACGAAACTTCCAATGGTACAATGATAGTACTTTATTGAATTATAGCTTATCGAGCATTGAACTTATCAGCATTGGTGGAACGATCCTACAAAGCAGGTCCTTTGGACAATTCGTAAATGATATACTTGTTAGCGATGATCATATTTGGGCTTTGGGTGATAACATGCTTTTCCAGCTGGGCCCTGACCTTGCCACGATCGATTCATTTCCATATCCCACTCAACCAGCACCTAGGCACTTTGTAGAAGGCGGAACCACGAATTACGTTCAGCTGAACAACGCGCTTTATCAGATCGACCCTACGGAGGGCCTTGTGCCTTATTTATCCCCTGCCATGCTGGAGGGACAAAACGTTATGGCTTACACTGTGAAGGACTCGGTCGTTCTTGCCATCGGAGACCAAAGCATTGAGCCCTATTCCACCGGTTTCCTGAAAAGCTATGACCTGAACGGACAAGGAAGTGATCATGATATTGACCTCTCCATCGAAGGTGTAACCGTGGATAGTATGTGGATGGATTACTATGAACAAGCACAATGGGCAAACCAATATGGCAACCTTACCGTAATGGTCACAAACTCGGGGTCCGAACCGACAAATGCATTCATGCTGGCATACAGACAAGGCCTATTCCCAATTACGTGCGGACGTTCAACCACTTACTTGGAGATCCAAAATGCCAATCTACTTCCTGGAAGCAGTTCTTTGTATACCATGTATGACGTAACGCTGTGGAGGGGCCAATTAGAACCAGAGGAGGTCATTGACCATGAAGTGTGTGTTTCTGTACTACCACAGGATGGCTGGATGGATCGAGCAGTAACCAACAATACCATATGTACACCGATCGAGATCCGATATGACATCCAAGTTAATGTTCCATCGATCGTCCGATCACCGAAGGTTGCCTCTTCGATCATAAGCGATCGCCTTAATGTTGTCCTACCTGACCAGGAACGGACCTTCATCGGCATTTATAGCGCCACCGGTGAATTGGTCCATGAACAACTGCTTGAGGGCGCAGGTCAACACCTCATATCTACAACAACTTGGAACAGCGGGTGCTACGTGATCGCCTTCCGTTCAGGCACGAAAGTAATCCATCAAAGGATCATTAAAGAGTAGAAGGCTCACGATCATATGCCCCGTATTCGCAGCAGAAGATCGCGTTGGGAAATACTTCTCACACCCCGCTGTACGCCCGCAGCATCCACAGGTCCTTCTCCATCGCTGTCACGTTGTCGCCGATGAGCGTGGAAGTGGCTTCATCGCCGGCCTTGTCCGCCATTTCCAGCACGCGGCGCTGCTGGGCGATGAGCACCGACATGTCACCCATCACACAGGCCACGGTCTCCTTGGCGGTGGTGAGGTCGTTCTGCTCCTTCACCTTGCTGGCCTTGAGGTAGGCGCTGTAGGTGTGCAGCGGACGGCCTTCCAGCGTGAGGATGCGCTCGGCCAGGCTGTCGATCACCACCTGGGCCTTGGTGTAGAGCTCCTCGAATTTGGCGTGCAGCTCGAAGAACGCCGGACCGGTGATGTTCCAATGACAACCGCGGAGGTTCTGGTAGTGCACCTGATAGGCGGCCAGGGTGAGGTTGAGCTCACCCACCAACGCCTTGCTCAACTTGCTGTCGAGGCCCACGCTGTTGGTGCCTTTGCTGATGTTCTTCTTCTTTGCCATGTACCAAAGGTACGATGGATGCAGGGGCGTTCCGGGTGACGTGCATCACCTTTCGCCATAGACGCCTTCAATAACTTTGGACCAACTAATAGCCCATCGATGACCTTGCAGCAATTGCACTACCTCGTTGCCTTGGATGATCACCGGCACTTCGGGCGGGCGGCAGCGGCATGCGGGGTGGCGCAACCCACGCTCACGGTGCAGGTGCGGCGCTTGGAGGAGGACCTGGAGGTGGAGTTGTTCGATCGCCGGGAGCTGCCGGTGACGCCCACTCCGGCCGGTCGTTCGCTCATTGCCCAGGCGCGCAACGTGCTGCGTGAGGCCGGGCAGCTGCAGGCCATGGTGGATGAACTGCGTACCGGCCTCAGCGGCACCTTCCGCATCGGCATCATTCCCACCCTGGCACCGTACCTCCTCCCCTTGTTCCTGCCCGCCTTCGCAGACCGCTACCCGAACGTCCGCTTGGTGATCGATGAACGCAAGACGAGCCGGATCCTGAAAAGCTTGAAACGCGGCGACCTCGACCTGGGCATCCTGGTAACGCCGGTGGATCCCGCCCAGTACGAAGAGGTGGCCCTGTTCCAAGAGCGGTTCCTGGCCTATCTGCACCCGGGCCATCCGTTATGGGACCGCAAGCAACTGCTCCGCGACGACCTGCGCGACCGTTCGTTGTGGGTGCTGAGCGAAGGGCATTGCTTCCGCGAGCAGACCTTGAGCTTCTGCGACCGCCCCAGTGCTGCAGGGCACCAGAACGTGCTCTATGAGAGCGGCAGCATTGAGACCTTGAAACACCTGGTGCGCAAAGGCAGTGGCATGACCCTGGTACCTGAACTCAGCGTTGTGGCCGACGACCCGCATGTCCGGCGGTTCAAGGCACCCGAGCCGGTGCGGCAGGTGAGCCTGGTGGCTCGCCGTCCGTTCGCGCGGCGCAAGGTGCTGGAAGCGCTGGCAGCGAGCATCCGCCAGGCCGTACCGCGCACCGGATCGAAGCGGGTGGAGGTGCTTCCGCTCAGCTGATCAGGGCTCGCTGCCGTCGTCGCCGCCGGGCTTCATGTTCTCGATCTCCTGCATGCCGCCGGGATCGGTGACGTACTCCGAAGGCTCCACCACTGGCGGCAAGCCGGTGGCGAAGAAATCCACCGCTGGAACACGGCCCACTTCCACGGCATCCACGGTCAGTTCCAACTTGCCTGAAGGATGGCCGCG
>JALOLX010000177.1 GCA_025455765.1 Flavobacteriales bacterium
GGCCAGCACCGGCCGGATGAACGGGTCCATGCCGTAGTTGTCGCTGATGTGCAGGAAGCCGCCGGCGATGAGGTAGCTGCGCAGGTTGTCCACCTCCTGCGGGCTCAGCGTTACGTTGCCGTGGCCGGTCATGTGTACGAAGGGGTGGTTGAAGAGGTCGGGACTGCCCACATCCACGGCCGGTACATCGGGGTTGATGTTCATGCCCAGCCGCGAGTTGCAGAACTTCACCAGATTGGGCACGGCCGTGGGGTTGCCGTACCAATCGCCGCCGCCGCTGTACTTCAGCACGGCCAGCTGGTACGCCGATTGGGCGTGTACACCCAGCATGCCGATGAGCGGGAAGAGGAGCAACGCGAGGGAACGGACCATGGTGCGAAGGTACTGGTGTGGCGGGTGGGGCGGTTCATCCCCGTTGCTGCGCCAGGCTCATCCATGTGCAGGCTGTGAGCGCTGCGGTCTCTGTTCGCAGGCGGGCAGTGCCGATGGACACCGCCTCGAAGCCGGAGGCGCGCAGTTGTTCGGCCTCGGCAGCGCTGAAGTCCCCCTCCGGACCGATGAGCACGATGGCGCCAGTGTCCGTGCGGTAGGCGTTCATCAGGGGGCGATGCTGCCCTTCACACCAACCGAAGAGCCGCTGGGGAGGCAGCTCCGAGGTGAGCAACGCCTTCAAGGGGGTTAGCGGCGCGATCTCCGGTAACCACCGGCGTTGGCTCTGCTTCATGGCGCTCACGGCCACGCGTTCCAGCCGGTCCACCCGCAACCGGGCGCGCTCAGTACGCTCGGTCTCCACTGGAATGATGCGGTCCACCCCGATCTCCACGGCCTTCTCCACGAACCACTCGTAGCGATCGGCGGTCTTGGTGGGCGCCACGGCCAGGTGAATGGCGTGCTGGCGTTCGCGTGGCGTGCGCTCCACCTGAGCCACGGTCATATGGACGTTGCGCTTGCCACACCGAACGAAGGTGGCGCGTGCGAAGCCTCCACGCCCGTCCAACAGACCGACCTCCGCGCCTTCGCGCAAGCGCAACACGTGCAATGCATGATGAGCCTCGTCCTCGGGCAGTTCAAGCTCGGGCAGGTCGATGTGGGGGCAATGGAAGAGGTGCATGGCTCAGGTGCGGGATGTGTCGAGCAGCCGTCGGCTCCAGCGGTAGGTGAGGATCAGCGCTGCCAGGAAGCCGAACGCTCCGGCCAGTTGTCCGAGGTGCAGCAGGTCGGTCCAAGGGCCGCTGCCGAAGTATCCCAGGATCAGGTTGGGCAGGACGGCTTGCTGAACCGGATGTTCGATCTGGGTGGGCACGCTGTAGCCTACGGTGAGCCGGGCCCCCAGGTTGATCAAGAGCCCCACGGCGCCCAGGACGGTGAAGGCACGCTGCACGGAAGTCGTCCACGGCAGCGCAGGCAGCCCCGCAGCTAACAACAGCACGGCCATTGCCGTGAGGTGGCGCGGTCCCCAGGCCCAGCCGCCCCACCACATGCTGTGCGCGCTGAGCAGCAATACCAACGCTGCGGAAGGAACCACCAAGGGATGTAGCAGCAACGTGCGCGGTCGGGCAAAGGCCGGGCGCCGCAGGAAGTGGTAGAGCGTGAGCAGCGTCAGCGGAGCGTAGAAGAACAGGCCGCGGTAGCTGCTGAAGAGCAAGCCCCAGAGCGCTGCCGGATCGGGCCAAGCGATGCCCAGGTAGCGTGTGGTGTCTGTGTGCAGGGCGGTGTGATCGTAGGGCAGGCTGAAGAAGGCGTCGCTGACGGCCTTGTTGTGCGCAAGGAGCAGCAGCAGGAAGGGTAGACCACCGAGCGCCAGCCGGAGCGCGGCTGACCATCGGGAACGCAGCACGAGGAGCAAGAGCCAGGTCAGGGGGAAGACGAACAGGCTGTACTCACTGGAGACCGCCGCGCCGAGCAGGAAGCCGCAACCCAACCAATGCCCGGCCTGCCAGGCATACCACGCCAACAGCAGGAAGAGCGCAGCCAGGAGGTGGCCGTGGAAGCTGCCCGCGTACAGGAAGGGGAAGGCGCCAAGGAAGGCGATCATGGTGAGCAGGAAGGCGCGCCAGGGGGGATGGTGCTGCTCCATCCTGCGCCACGTGATGAGCATGATCAGCGCGAGCGGCAAGGCACCGCACACGAAGCCGCCGAGCGCGAGCACGCCGTCGGTGAGCAGTCCACAGGGCCCCGGCTCCACCCAGCCCAAGCGATAGGCCGCCACCCAGAACGGCGCCACGAGGAGTGCGGGAAGCGGCGCCTTCTCCGAGTAGTAATGGCCGTTCACCAGGGCCTTGTCATCGGTCTCTTCGTGGTAGGCATCGATGCACAGATCGCCTCGTTCTGCGAGCGCGGCCACGGTGGCGGCGCGGCTTACCGTGTTGGCGTTGCGGCCCAGGTCAGGATACCAGCAGCAGATGCCCAGCAGCAACAGGAACAGGAAGAAGCGATGGTGCGCCGGGGGCATGGCCCCAAAGATGGCGATGCTCAGGCACCCACGGCCGCCCGACGTGCCCGCGTGCTGCGTTGCATGCGCATGCGGCGGGGCAGATGGCCACGGAGCAGGAAGGCGCTCACCAGCACGAACAGGACGATGCCGCTCCAGTTGCCACCGAAGTAAATGAGCAGGGCCATGAGCGCTGCGCCCGCGAAGGCGAGCACGGCGGTGAGCAGCCACCCTCCGATCACATTGAGCACGCCGGCCACCCGTTGTGCGGCCGTATCCGCTCCCCAGGCACGGTCGGCCAGGGAGGTGCCCATGGCCACCATGAACGTGACGAAGGTGGTGCTGAGGGGCAGCTTCAATTTGGTGGCTGCGGCAATGAGGAGGCTGGAGACCATCAGGTTCATCGCCGCGCGCAGCAGATCGAAAGAGGCGCCTTCACGCTGCTCCACGCCGTGGCTGCGGAAGCGCTTGTTGAGGATGACCGTGCCCCGGCGGCCCATCAGGCGGTTGAATAGATCGCCTGCCTGGGTGGCACGGCGCACCAGCACACGGGCGAGCAAGTTGGAACGGAAGCGCTCTTCGCCTTCACCCTTGCGCGCCAGGTCCACCTCGGTGCTGCTCACCTTGCGGGCCTTGGCGCTGAACCACAGCGTGAGCACCATCACACCACCTGCGATGTACAGCAGGTAGCTCGGCGTTCGCACCGCTTTCGCCATGGCATCCATCATGTAGGCATCCGCTTCCACGCCTGAGGCCGCCCAGATCTGGAACGATTGCAGGCCAGTGATCGGGACACCGATGAAGTTCACCAGATCATTGCCTGCAAAGGCCATGGCCAGCGAGAAGGTTCCGGTGAGCACCACGATGCGCAGGGGATCGACGTTGAACCGACGCTGCAAGACCCAGCAACTGGTGCTGACCACGGCCACAATGCCCGCCATGACCGCCACGATGTGTGCATTGACCCACAGCCCGAAGCCGCCCTTCATCAGGTCGGTATCCTTCAAGCCCTTCACCAACATGAAGTAGACGATGACACCGATGGCAACACCGGCGAAGGGTGCACCCCAGCGGCGCATGCGCTGTTCCAAGTGGAAGGTGAAGAACAGGCGTGTGGCCCACATCACGATGGAGCCGACCGTGAACGCGATCACCACCGACAGGAAGATCCCGCCAATGATCCGCCCCAGGCTCTCGGTGTTGATCATCTCCGCCAGCGACGATGCGGTTGTCGTGCCGGCCAGCAGCTTCAGCCAGCCCACCATCACGGCGGCACCAAGCATCTCGAACACGATGGATACGGTGGTGCTGGTCGGGAAGCCTAACGAATTGTAGATGTCCAACAGCAGGATGTCCGCCAGCATCACGGCCATGAAAATGACCATCACATCCGCGAAGGAGAAGTAGCTCGGGTCGAACACGCCTTTGCGCGCGATCTCCATCATGCCCGATGAGGACAGCGCACCCAGCAGAATACCGAAGGATGCGACCGTGAGGATGATCCTTCGCGATGCCACCCGCGATCCGATGGCCGAGTTGAGGAAGTTGGCCGCGTCGTTGCTGACACCGACGACCAGGTCCGCCACCGCAAGGAGGAGGAGCACGAGCACGATGAGCTGGAAGCTGTCCATATCAGGGCACAAAGGTCCCCGGGACAGGTTGGCTCAGCGTGAATGCTGTGTTAACTCCATGTAAGATCGCCCGGAAAAGTTCTCCACTTCAGCGATCCCGGCTGACATTGGTCAGTGCTAGAAGCCGTCTCAAAATAGTTTTTGGCAGCGAGCCGGAGGAATTTTTCGGGCAGCCTAGGCGCGAGACCCGCGCATAGCTGGACGCTCTGTAAGGGTTGAGCAACGACGGGTGACCGAAAAAGGCCCCGGTACAGCCCGAAGGATCATTTTGAGATGGCTTCTAACCTCGCTATTGCTTGCGGAAGTCCAGCTTGTAGAAGTGGAAGTCGGGGCTGTGCAGTTCCACCTTGAAGCCGGTGATGCGGTGGTCGCCATCGAACTGGAAGGTGATGTAGCCGGGCTCCAG
>JALOLX010000178.1 GCA_025455765.1 Flavobacteriales bacterium
ACCCAGGAACCCTGGTCGTCGGAGACCAAGGCCATCACCTCCCCCTCAAAGATGCTGACCGCAGCGATGTGCCCCGCACTACCGCGCACGACACCGCGGTAATGCACAGCAGCATCCGGCGTGACCGTACGGCCCGTGCTGGCCACACGCACCACGAGCTCATCGCGCGACACTTCTGCGCGCAGGAGATCCAGCACCAACGGTCCCGATGCCGAAGGAAGCGTGAGGGTGATGGCCGCGGCACCGGCTTGCATCAGTTGGCGTGTCTGCTGCTCATCCAAGCGCAGCACGTCGGCCTCCTTGACCTCCTTTTGCCAAAGCGCATCGGTCGCCGGTGCTGAGGGCAGGCGCTCGAACAGGTTCACTGGAACGAAGCGGGTTCCCGAACGCTGCGCGGCCTCCACGCGATCCTGCACCTGCCCGGCCTGCACGTTGATCACATGAACAAGGAACAACAGGAGGGCGGATAGCATGCGGAACATGAGCGTAAGGGCTTGGATGGCACTAAATTACAGCGAACGGGGCCACCGGAACATCATGTTCCGACAGCCCCGCTCCAGTGTTCGATGAAGGTTACTTCAATCCGCGCTTGACGAGCAGTGGCTCCACGCGGGGATCACGGCCAGTGAGGTCACGGTAGAGCTGCGCTTCGGGCTTGCTGCCGCCCTGGCTGAGGATGGCTGCGCGGAACTTGTCCCCGTTGGCACGCGTCATGCCCCCGTTCTCATTGAACCAGGCATACGCATCGGCATCCATCACCTCGCTCCAGAGATAGGCGTAGTAGTTGGCTGCGTAGCCCGTCCAGCTGTGGCTGAAGTAGGTGCTGCGGTAGCGCGGAGGCACCTGGGCCAGGTCCAGTCCGTACTTCTTCAACGCAGCGGCCTCGAAGGCTTCCACATCGGTCACCAAGGGCGCATCGGCGGTCAGGCTATGCCATTCCAGGTCGAGCAGGGCCGCAGCGAGGTATTCGGTGGTGGCATAGCCTTGGTTGAAGCGGCTCGCCTTGCGCAGCTTCTCGGCCAGCGCGGCGGGCATCACCTCACCGGTCTTGTAGTGCTTGGCGAAGTTGTTGAAGACCGCCGGCACCAGCGCGAAGTTCTCGTTCACCTGGCTGGGGAACTCTACGAAGTCCGTGCTGGTGGCGGTGCCGCTGAACTTCGGGTACTTCTGGGCGCTGAGCATGCCATGCAGGGCGTGGCCGAACTCGTGGAAGAGCGTGGTGTTCTGGGTGATCACCGGTTGCTGGCCCAGCAGGGTGCTCTGATCCAGGAAGCTGCTCATCCATGCGCCGCCGCTCTTGGTGTCGCGGGCATAGTAATCCCCATAGAACAGGCCGATGACCTCGCCAGTGGTGTCGATGATGTCGAACACGCGTACATCCGGGTGGTACACCGGCAGGTCCTTGCGCTCCTTGAAGCTGAGGCCGAAGAGCTGGTTGGCAGCGTAGAACACTCCGTTCTGCAGCACGGTCTCGAACTCCAGGTAGGGCTTCACGGCCGCTTCATCGAGATCATACTCCGCCTTGCGCACCTGCTCGGCGTACATGTCCCAATCCCACGAAGCCACTTGGAAGCCACCGTTCTGCTTGTCCACAATGGCCTGCAACTTGGCGGCCTCTTTGCGTGCGTTGGCGGCGGCGGCCGGGGCCATGTCGGCCATCAGCTTCAGCGCACGGTCCGGGCTCTTGGCCATCTGGTCGTCCATCACGAAATGCCCCCAGGTGGGAAAGCCAAGCAGCTTCGCCTTCTCCGCACGCAGCTGTGCCAGACGGGCGATGATGCCTTTGTTATCGAACTCGTTGCCGCGGGCATTGCGCGCCATGGACGCCTTCATGATCCGCTCGCGCAGGCTGCGGTCCTTCAGCTCAGCAAGCGCCGGTTGGGTGGTGGTGTTGCGCAGGTCGATAAGCCATTTGCCTGCGTTGCCCTTGGCCGTTGCGTTGGCGGCTGCAGCATCGACGGCTTCTGCGCTCATGCCTTCCAACTGCTTCACGTCGTCCACCACGATGGCCGAGGCGGCACGCTCCTTCAAGATGTTGTCCTCGAAGCGCGTGATCAGGTCGGCCTCTTCTTCGTTGAGCTTCTTCATGCGCTCCTTGCCCGCCTCGTCCAGCAACGCACCGGCACGTACAAAGCGGGTGTAGTAGCGGTCCAGCAGACGCTCCTGCACAGGATCGAGGCCGAGGCTGGAACGTTGTTCGTGCAACGCCTTGATGCGCACGAAGAGGGCCGGATCGAGGGCGATGGCATCGCTGTGCGCGGCGAGCTTGGGCGCCAGGTCGCTCTTGATGGCCTGCAGGCTGTCGTTGGTGTGGCTGCTGGTGAGGTTGTAGAACACGGCCGACGCGCGGTTGAGGTCGCGACCGCTCTGCTCCAAGGCCTCGATGGTATTGGCGAAGGTGGGGGCTTCCGTGTTGGACGCGATGGCCTTCACCTCCTCCAGATGGCGGCGCATGCCTTCCACGATGGCCGGACGGAAGTGCTCGTCCTTGATGCGATCGAAATGGGGCGCCTGAAAGGGCAGTGTGCTGGCTTGAAGCAAGGGGTTGGCAGCGAGGGTGTCCATGGAAGTGGTCTCGGTGGGGGTGTCCGGGGTGGAGCAACCGGTAAGCAGCGCGGCCACGGCCAGAACAGGTACGGTGAGGGAACGCATGATGGGTCGGAAAGGTGCGCGAAGGTAGCCCCGTTGAGTGGGGATCAGCACCAAATGACGGCTTGAACAGTGTGGCGCGTGACGGATCGCCCTACACGTTGAAGAGGAAGTGCATCACATCCCCGTCCTTCACGATGTATTCCTTGCCTTCGGTACGCAGCTTACCGGCCGCACGGCACGCGGCTTCGCTGCCCAACGTCACGAAATCATCGTAGGCGATGACCTCGGCCCGGATGTAGCCCTTCTCGAAATCGCTGTGGATGACACCCGCCGCCTTGGGGCCCGTATCGCCCTGGTGGATGGTCCAGGCGCGCACCTCCTGCACGCCAGCGGTGAAGTAGGTCTGCAGCTTCAACAGGTGGTATGCTGCGCGGATCAGCTTGTTCACACCCGGCTCGGTGAGGCCCATGTCGGCCAGGAACATCTCCCGCTCCTCCGGGGTCTCCAGGCTCGCGATCTCCGCTTCAATGGCTGCGGTCACGAAGATGACCTCGGCGTTCTCGTTGGCCACAGCGGCCTTCACCTTGTCCACATAGGTATTGCCCGTGGTGGCGCTCTTCTCCTCCACGTTGCACACGTACAGCACGGGCTTGGCCGTGAGCAGTTGGAACTCGTTGAGCAGGGCGGGATCGTCGTTCGCGGTTATCACGGTGCGCGCGCTCTGACCTTTCAGCAGTGCTTCCCGGATGCGGCTCAGCAGGTCGAAGCGGCGCTTGGCCTCCTTCTCCCCGATCTGGGCCTGCTTCTCCACCTTCTTGATGCGCGCCTCCACGGTCTCCAGGTCCTTCAGCTGCAGCTCGATGTCGATGACCTCCTTGTCACGGACCGGATCCACGCTGCCATCCACGTGTACCACGTTGGGGTCGTCGAAGCAGCGGAGCACATGCAGGATGGCATCGCACTCGCGGATGTTGCCCAGGAACTGGTTGCCCAGGCCTTCTCCCTTGCTGGCCCCCTTCACCAGACCGGCGATGTCCACGATCTCCACGGTGGTGGGCACGATGCGCTGTGGCTTCACCAGTTCGGCCAGCTTGTTGAGGCGTGCATCCGGCACGGTGATGGTGCCCACGTTGGGCTCGATGGTGCAGAAGGGGAAGTTCGCCGCCTGCGCCTTGGCATTGCTCAGGCAGTTGAACAAGGTGCTCTTACCGACGTTGGGCAGACCGACGATGCCGCATTTGAGGGCCATGGGGAACGCTGTATCACCGCGCCGTGAGTTCGGCTACGGGGCCGCGAATGTAGGCAGGTGACCGGAGGCAGGGGGCGATCTCGGTCCATCCGCTCAGCCGAACGCCAGCAGCGGCCAGAAAAGAAGGAACGGGGACCGCCGTGCAGCCCCCGTCCCCAAGCGCGAACGGCCAAAACCATCGTCCGTTACCTTGGAGTAGACATGGTACCCAGGCCTGGCGTTGCTTCCCGCTGTGACGGAACGTTAGGACGCCATTTCGCTCAACACCCGCTCGGTCACGGCTTGCGGAACACCAGGAAATGCTGCCAAGGCAAGCCGTTCCAGCTCCGCTCCCACACCAGCCCTGCCGCCGCCATCTCCCGAACGCATTGGTCCTTGTGCATGCGGTGTACATCCTTGATCGGGATCCACGGATCCTCCCGCCTGAACTCCACCAGGAAGAGCAACGCCCCTGGTCGCATGGCCCGAACGATGGAGGCCATCATCTCCACGGGATGGTCGAACTCGTGGTACACATCGACCAGCAGCACCTTGTCCAACCGCCCTTCCGGCAGGCGCGTGTCCGTGGTGGATCCCAACACCACATCCACATTGGACAGTCCTGCGCGTTGCGACCGCACGAAGACACTATCGAGCATGGCCGACTGTATGTCCACCGCATAGACCATGCCCTGGGGGGCCCGTGCCGCCATCAGCAGGCTGTGATAGCCGGTACCACAACCGATGTCCGCGATGCGGTCCGTGGGCGCGATCTGCATCCGCTCCAGCATGCGCAACGGGCGTTCTTCGCGCTCGCGTTCGGGGCGGTCCAGCCATTCCGCATGAGCGGCACACATGGTATGGGCGATCTCGCGACCCATGTACCACTTTCCGATCCCCCCGGCATCGCCAGGACGCAGTTCGTACTGTGCCTGCAACCCGGTAAGGGCGAACGACCAGAGCACGCATACCAAGAACCGCATGGTGAAGGAACACGCACCGCCGGCATCCTGTTCCGCCCTGGTCCGGGGCCGTACTTTTCAAAAGTTCTTCACACGCACGAAGCCCTCCGGCACCCCCTTCTACTTTTGGCCTCGCCCAGCCACCGGACCATGCCCGCGACCGCTCCCGTTCGACCCGCCCCCGATACCGCTATCCACACCCTCGAACGCATTGCCAGCCAGGTCCGGCGCGACATCGTCCGTCAGGTGCATGCCGTGCAGAGCGGACATCCCGGCGGTTCGCTCGGCTGCGCAGACATCCTTACCGCGCTCTATTTCAAGGTGATGCACCACCGGCCCGAACCGTGGGACATGGACGGACGTGGGCAGGACCTGTTCTTCCTGAGCAACGGGCACATCAGCCCTGTGTTCTACAGTGTCCTCGCGCGCAGCGGCTATTTCCCGGTGGAAGAGCTGGGAACCTTCCGCAAGCTGAACGGCCGCCTGCAGGGCCACCCCACCACGCACGAAGGCCTGCCCGGTGTGCGCATGGCCAGTGGATCCCTCGGTCAGGGCTTGAGCGTGGCCATCGGCGCTGCGCTCGCCAAGAAGATGAACGGCGACGACCGTGTCGTCTTTTCCCTGCACGGCGACGGCGAACTGCAGGAAGGCCAGATCTGGGAGGCCGCCCTCTTCGCCCCGGCCCACAAGGTGGACAACCTCATCAGCATGGTGGACCTCAACGGACGCCAGATCGATGGTGACGTGGAC
>JALOLX010000179.1 GCA_025455765.1 Flavobacteriales bacterium
GTACTTCATCGGTCAGCAGCGCGGACTGAAGCGCCTGAAGGTGTACGACAAGAAGCAGGCCCAGGAGACCGCCCTGATGAACTGGGTGAACGCCGATGCGGCACGCAAGAAGAAGTACGGCGAGGTGATGCAGCTGCTGGAGCGTGGCTACGGCGAACGCACCAAGTTCGAGAAGGCCAGCGTGTACATGCAGGAGGCCGCCTTCGGAAGTGAGCTCATCATGTTGGGCTTCCGGATGTACGGGCTGAAGATGCAATTGGCCAACGACCCCAAGGACGCCGCCAAGGTGAGCGCTGCCGTGGCCCGCGTGCAGGCCGCTGCGGATGACTTCTACAAGGACTACCATGCACCGCTGGACCAGAAGGTGACCGCCACCATGTTCCGCATGATCCACAGCGATGTGGAGCGCGACCTGCAGCCGGGCATCATGGCCACCATCGAGAAGGCAACTTCGATGCCTGGGCACAGAAGATGTTCGCCACGAGCATGCTGGTGGACCGCGCCAAGCTGGACGCCTTCCTGGCCAAGCCTACGCTGAAGGTGCTGGACAAGGACATGGGCTTCCAAGCGGCTGAGAGCTGCCTGAACCACTTCCGCAACGTGCTCGGCCCTGCGGCTGGCGCCGGTGATGTGGACATCGAGAAGGGCTACCGCCTGATGGTGGCCGCCATGCGCGAGATGGATCCCAACAAGGCCTGGTACCCCAACGCCAACAGCACCATGCGCCTCACCTACGGCCAGGTGGGCAGCTACGTGCCGATGGACGGCGCCTTCTACAAGCACGTGACCACGGCCAAGGGCATCCTGGAGAAGGAAGACCCCACCAATGACGAGTTCATCGTACCCGCGCGCCAGAAGGAGCTGTTGATGAAGAAGGACTACGGCCGCTATGCCGATGAGAACGGCGAGCTGATCACCTGCTTCATCAGCAACAACGACATCACCGGTGGCAACAGCGGAAGCCCGGTGATCAACGGTAACGGGGAACTGATCGGCATCGCCTTCGACGGCAACTGGGAGGCCATGAGCGGCGACATCGCCTTTGAGCCCGAGCTGCAGCGCACCATCAGCGTGGACATCCGCTACGTGCTCTGGTGCATCGACAAGCTGGCCGGCGCCGGTCACCTGGTGAACGAGATGACCCTGGTGGAGCGCAAGCCCGAGGTGAAGGAAGTGGTGCCCGCCCCTGTGGAAGAGGTGGTACCCACCCCTGCGCCCCGCAAGAAGAAGTAAGTTCCGGACCATCCGAATGGAGAACGGCGCCTCGTAGGGGGCGCCGTTCTCCATTTATATCACATCGAAGAACTACCGCATCACCTTCACCGCCTTCTTCACCAGCGGTTCACCATCCAGCAGCAGCGTCACGTAATACACGCCGGGGGTAAGCTCATTCGTTTCCCAGTTGAACTGATAAGCACCGGCCTCCAAGGTGGCATCCTGCAACACCTTCAGGGCCTTGCCATCGGCGCTGTTGGCCAGCAGTTGCATGCGGCCCGCACGCTCCAGGCGGTAGTGCAGGGTGGTGCGCTCGGTGAAGGGGTTGGGCTGGATGTGCAGGTGGCGGGCATCGCCTTCCAGGGCCTTGTTCAGGTCATCGGGGGTATTGGCGGGCGGTGTGGTGAATAGGCGGGTATCGCCGGGGGTGGCGGCGCAGCAGGCGGCGAGAGCGGCCTCCAACTGATCGAGGCGTCGGGCTTGCTCCTGAATGGAGGCCGCTTGCTCCATGATGATCACCTGCTGTTCGTTTACAGATGCTACCAGCAGCGGTATCATTTCCGTGGTGCTCAACCCCAAGAAATCCACGGCAGGTTGTATTTCATTGCCCAGGCTATCGTGCTCAGCCGGATGATGGACCGGGGTGACCAGCTTTGGAAAATGCTCGCCTACCTCCTGCGCCAAAAAACCAAAACGCTCTCCTTCCGGCAAATTCAGTTGAGGGTATTGATCGGTGCGGTACGAGTAGCGCTTGGGTTGCAGCAGTGCAAGTTGCTCCAATGCCCCGTTCAATTCCTCTACGTTCTCTTTCAACTGAACATCGCTGGGGGTAAAGATCGTACCCCCAACATAGGTGCGCCCATTAAAATAACCTGCCCAGCCATTGAGGGTACTTGAGGGTAGGGTGGTGGTGCCATACACCCCGTAAAATGCTTGGGCGGCGCTACCGTTGAGGGAGGTGGCTGCCATGCCATAGACACCGAAGACCTCATCCGCTGTGCCGTTGTTCAACTCTGCGCGGGCCCTCACACCATGGATGTCACCACTTGCTCCAGCTCCATTCGCAGAGACAACGGTGCTCAGTCCCGTCATCAGATCTACAGGTTGGCTCGATGTGCAATTGGCGCTTACGCCTAAGAGGGAGCCGCCAGCCAGACCGGAACCACGCCTTACTTGCGCTTCCAAACCGACTTGATCGAGTGCGTTCCACACCTCCATGGAAATGCCCGTATTCGTACCAGTACTATTCAAAAAGCCCGTCGATCGATTGTTGTAGATCTGAACCGCTTGGTTCTCTCCATCTTGGCCCAATTCATCCACCTTTAGCCCAATGTCCACCGTACCTCCTGCACCACCGGGACGGTCCAGCACATGCAACTTGGCCGAAGGATTCACACCGATGCCCACATTATTGCCATCGCCGGGGCAGCCTGCTAAAGTGCCCGAAGCGGTGATCACGTTCAGGTTTGTTGAGCTTTGGAACCTCCACTCGCAGTTATCAGGCAGTGTTCCCAGATTGCGCCAGCCTACTACGCCAGTATTGTCCACCACCATGAACTGCTCGCTGGTCATCGGAGGGTCGGTGGGTAGTGGCCGGATGCGCAGGCGGCCGTTGAGGATGTCCAAGCGTTCCACCGGCTGAAGACCTGCCGTGAAGTAGTCACCTATACCGAAGAACCCCTCGTTGCCGCTCACTGCCGGTATCAAGCGGGCGATCTCCAGGCCGTTGACCGAACCAGATACCGATGTTGTAGTAGGTGTCGAGGTGAAGATCATGCGCAACGCATCAGGGCCGAACTGGCCGCCACTGAACACTTCGCGGTTGTCGGACCAATTGATCACTGCATCCTGGCGATCGGCGCTTTCCCGCTTCATCCCCACGTACATCCATTCGCTCGCATCGCTCATGCCCACACCGGTGTGCATCCACGGGCGGTAACCAGCTACCTCAGTGCCCAGGTTATCCAAGTGGATCATGGTCAACGGTGGTGGGCCACCGGGCAGGTTGGTGAAATTGCCCAGGCCAAGGTGACCACTGAGGTCGAGCCCGGTGTACCCGTTCACGCTCTGCCCGACCAACGTGGGCGAAAGCAGCATCCGGCGTATGGCGTTGGTGTACCACTCGATCGGCTGGTTCGCTCTGGTCTCGATCCGAAACGGTACCGTGCTGCCCACATCGGCGCCTAACCACTCTGTAGAAGTGATATTGTTACCCCCAGGAAGCCTGTTCCAGAATTGTGCATGGCCGGGCAATATGGCCAGGAAGGCCAAGCCGGTTAAAAGGAAAGCTATTGTTCTCATCGTCGTTCAATTTGAATGAACGACCGGCTTGCTACAGCAACACGAACTTCTGAACGAACGATCTTTCTCTCGTACTGACCTGCACTGAGTAAAACCCCTTTGCAGATGGAGCCGTTAATGTGATGGTGGCTCCAATACTGGACCGCTCCGCTGCCACCAAACGTCCAATGGCATCGACTATACGGACGCTGAATGGGCCAAAAGACCAATGGGCAGAAACCTCATTCCCAACCCATTGCAACAACGGCCCGTCAACTGAAGGGTCGTCGATGCCAACTCCGTTGCATCCAGCTGTGATCGGCAGCACCTCCACCCCGTCAACCAGGTAGTAGGTGATGTCCGTCCAAGAATTCCCGATGGCGAACCCATTGGTAAGGGAGTCAGCGTAGAAGTTGCCAAGCACCAAGTAACGGTAGGCACTATCTGCCACGAATTCACCTTCCACCAGCGTCCAAGCGAGTGTATCCACAACAGGGTCCGCGCTACGCAAATGCGAGAAGTTCCTGTACGGGAACGGAGGACCTGAAGTCCCTGACCATTCATTCGTTTCCATTGTGAACAGCATGCCCATGTTGTTACAGGCGCCGCCTCCATCGATCAACCAGTAGTTTCCACCATATGCGGGGTTCAGCCTGAATCGCAACCGGTAAGTACAACCGACCTGTAAAGGCTCGATCAATTGCACACCGATGTACTCCCGGTACTCGTCAGTTCCCCCATCGTATGCATACATACCGATGTACGCATCACCATCCCATGGATATTGATACGACCAACCGTTAAGTGGGACATCTACCAGCGTGTCTAGGCTGTTCAGCGCTCCTGCGCATGCATGGAAGTACTCACCGCTGTTCAGCCAACTGCGCCAATAGAGAGGTCGACCACCCTCCTGGAATCCGATCGTATAGGGGCAAACATCGAGCAACTCAAAGCCTGGGTTGGGCACCAGATTGATCTGCGCTTCACAGCGGAGAGCAACAACAAACCCCAAGCAGACCAGCACCATGCCTAGGCCGTTACCGGGCCACCTGAGGTTCATCGCGTTGGAGGTCATCGTTCTGTTCGTGTTGACCGGGTAGCATGTCCGGTCCTTTCCGCTCCTTTCAAGCCCTTGTCCGTCGCGTTTGCGGCAAGGCTCCGCATGAAAGACCGTGTATGCACGGCCTGGCGCTGCCTGGGTGGCTCAGCGGTGGCACCTTATCTTTGCGCTGCTCTGTTTCGTTTTTGTAGAGAGAGAGAGAGAGAGAGAGAGAGAGAGTTGCTTCGCTCGCAGTGACTGAGAGAGCCGCTGTCGCTGCCTAGCTGGCCTTGGGTGATATGTGCGGTGATCCTCCTCATGGCGAGGCCCTGCTTGACTTATCCACTACCGACGTGCCGCCCGCGAACCAGTGAGCAAAAAGCCTCAAGCGTGTCGGCGTGGTGAATATA
>JALOLX010000180.1 GCA_025455765.1 Flavobacteriales bacterium
GCCTTTGTAGAGGGGATGCTGGTAGACAACACCGAGCTGGCCCACGCTTTCCGTGATGCTCGCGAAGAGCGGAGTGCTTAGTGGCGCAGGCAGGGTCAGTTCCCCCTTGATGGTGGCCGATACATCGGGCAGACGGGTGCGCTCCTGAGCGTTGGCAGCAGTGAGGGCGGTGAGTGCGAGCGACAGGGCGAACGAACGGGTCATCGCTGGAGAAGACGGAATTGACGGACCGTTCGTTGTGTGTGGGTGCGCATTTCCACGAAGAAGGCACCATCCTCCAATGTAGGAAGGGCCAGTTCCAGTGTGGCAACGCCGGCTTGTGCCCGAATGGTATGCCAGGCGTGCACTTGGATGTGCGATGCGCTCAACACGGCGAACTGAAGGTCCACCGCTTCGGGCGCACGGATCTCCACCAGCAGCCGCGCCGGGTGGTAGGCCACCTGCACATTGAGGAGTTCGGCGTGCAGCACCTGGGGCAGGTCGCGCGCTCGTACGTACTGCTTGAAGCGCCGATACAGCACCACCACGAGCACGATGCTCAGGGTGATGATCAGCGCGGTGCGGATGTTCTCGAGATCGGCCATCACAACATGATCACACCACCGATGGCGCCCACTTGTTCGTAGCGCGACACCACATCATCGGCCGAAAGCATCACTTCCTTGATGGTGATGCTGAGGTACTTGCCGCCACTGCTGAAGCGGCGCAGCACCTCGCTCTCGGGCGGGAACAAGGCTTGCAGGGCCGTTAGGCGCGCGGTGTCCGGCTCCAGTACGAACTTGAACATGTATACCGAGGGCCATTGATGCACCTCGTTGAGCCGCCCAAGCAGCCGGTCCTTAGCTTCGTCGTTCAACATGGTCGGCGTACAAAGGTACACCCCCACAGCGCTGAACCTTTCGCTGCGTGGCGTGTACCGACCTTTGAAGCACCTCGTCCGCATGCATCGCACCGCCTCCCTCCTGCTGCTCCTGTTCGCTCCTTTGGCGCTCCTGGCCCAGGCTCCTTCCGCTGATGCGGTGAAGCAGGAGCGCAAGGTGGTGCCGGAAGTGTACCAAGGTGGCTGGAACGCGACCGGCGCGGCCCCCGCTCCTACGGGCACCGTGGACCTGAACGATCTGCGCGCGGTGCGCAACCAGGCGCTGGTGGAAGGGCGCGGCACCTTGAGCGCGGCGCGCATCAACGAGCTGGAGGCGCTCTACGAACGGCTGCGTGCGCAGGACCCGCAAGGTCAGGATACGGAGCTGGCGGCCTATCACCTCTACTTCCCTGAAGAGCGCGCGTTCGCGGCGGCGCGGCGGGCGGTGGCCTTGAACGCGGAACGGGCGGAGGTGATCGCGCCTTCCCTGGCCCTGGCCCATCGCATCGGTGATAGCGCAGGCAAGGAACGCTGGGGCAAGGCCCTCTTTGAGCGCGGTGGCCTGGCGCCCGGGCTGGTGGAGGCGGGCCGCGACCTGCTGGCCTCGGTGGACCGCGATGGCATCCTGGTGGCCGCCGGCGAAATGGATGCTTATGCGTGCTGGGCCTTGCAGGCGGCGAAGGGTGAGCGCACCGATGTGCTGGTGGTGGACCGCAGGATGCTGGAGGATGGCACCTACCGCAGGCAGGTCTGGAGCGCGGCCGGTGGTCAGGGTACCATGCCGCAGAGCGGTCAGGCCCTGATGGAAGCGTTGGCCACCGCGAGCAAGCGTCCCCTGCATTTGTCGCTGGCCCTGGCGCGGCAGGTGCCCGGAGCGTGGAGCGGACAGCTGTATGTGGTGGGCACGGTGTTCCGCTACAGCGCGGTGCCCTTGGACAACATCCCACTGCTGGAGGTGCGTTGGACCGGGTTCCGCAAGCCGATGAACGCGGGGCCGCTCTCGCACAACTACCTGGTGCCGGCCGCTGTGCTCTTGAAGCATTACCGGGCCCAGGACGATGAAGCCGGCATCGCGCGCATGGAACGTACGCTGCGTTCCATGGCCGACAAGCTGGGCGCCACTTCCGAACTGTACCGCAACGGGGTCCTTCAACACTGAGCCATGGGCCTCTTCAGCAAGGACTTCGACCGCCTGAGCGACGAGCGCCTGATGGAGCTGGTGGTGCGCGGCGATGAGCGCGCCTTCGGTGCCCTGTACGATCGCTATCAACAGCGGTTGTTGGGCTACTTCCACCGCATGCTCTGGAACGACCGGGAGCTGGCGCGCGACCATGCCCAGGACCTGTGGACCAAATTGGCCCAGCGTCCTTCGAGCTACGATCCGGCGCGCCCCTTCCGCACCTGGCTGTTCAGCGTGGCGAACAACATGTGCAAGAACGCCTACCGCCACCATGCCGTGGTGCAGGCGGCAGCACCCGAACTGCGCAACGGTCCCGATCGCGAAGAAGCGCGCCATGGTGTTGACGTGGACCGCTCGCATTTCCGGGGTCGGTTGGATGAAGAACTGGACCGCTTGGACCCGGACCACAAGGCCACCTTCGTGATGCGCTACCACGAGGACATGGCCATCAAGGAGATCGCCGCCGCCTTTGCTTGTTCCGAAGGCACGGTGAAGTCGCGCTTGTTCTATACCCTGAAGAAGCTGGCCGAGCGCCTCAAGGAGTTCGACCCCAATGCCCTGCATATCCATGGAAAGGCCTGAACGATACGATCCCGAGGACATCGAGCACCTGCTCAGTGAGCGTCCCTTCCACCAGCTGTTGGCGGAGGAGAAGGCTTACGTGCTGCGCCACATCGGCGATGCGGAAGAGTATGAGCGCATGCGTGCCCTCCTCTTGCACTTGCGCGAGGATGAGCAACAGCGCGAGCCGCTGATGCCCGATGCGGCCTCGCGTGAGCAGGTGATGGCTGCCTTCCGCGCGCAGCAGCGGCCGGTGTGGCGTGTGTGGCTGAACAGCGTCGCTGCGGTGTTTGCGCAAGAGCACGAAGGCTTCGCGTGGCGACCAGCGTTGGCCTTGGCGGGTGTGGCCACGGTGCTGGTGGTGAGCGTGGCCGTGGTGTACCGCGCTTCCTTCACTGGACCGGAACAACTCGCTGAGGTGGTGGGGTGCTGTCGAAGCTGTATCAACAGAGACCGCTGCGACCAATGAACAGGTGATGGTGGAGGCTGAAGAAGGCGCACCTGTGGAAGTGGATGTACGGTCCGTGGCGCCGAGTGTGGAGCGCGCTGAAGAGGACGCCTTGCCAGCGTCGTATGAGGCCCTACCTGGTGTGGCCGAAAAGGCGGCCGCAGATGTTGTTGGCTTCGCTGCGGTCGCTGCCGATGATGAGCAGGAGGTAGCCGAAGAGCTGTCCCTGGATGCGGTGACCGCAGCGCCACAAGCCAACGACCATCGGTTGGTGCGCGAGGGTGAACTGGCGCGGAACAGCAGTGTGGGCAACGCGACCGGCGTGGTATCGGCCAAGGAGGTCAGTGCCAAGCGCAGGTCTTCGGCGGTGGTCGTGGACCGTTCGCGCAGTGTGGCGGACGATCAGGAATTGCTGGCCTTGTTGAGGGCGGGCTGGTAACCCTTACTCCACCACGAAGCGCTCGCTGAGCTGCAGGTCGCGGGTGGTGATCACCAAGGTGTGCTCTCCTTTGGGAAGGATGCCCTTGTCCAGGCGGCGCACGAGCTCATCCTGCATGGCCTTGCCTTCTTCGCGGTAGAGCGTGCGGCCCTGGCTGTCCTTCACCTCGAGGGTGATGGCACCAATGCGCCGGTCGTGCTGTACTGCGATGGTGACGAAGGCTGACTGACGGGACGATGCCACGTTCAACTTGCCCGGTCCTTCGCCAGCAAAACCAGCGTGGACGGACAGGAACAAAGCGACTGCGGTAAGGCTGCGCTGGATGTTCATCATTACAAATGTACGGGTGTGGAGGTCGGATCCGCAAATCCAGCTCTTCCGCCATGAGCAGCGCGTTCGAAGCCGCATATCTCCATGCGGGCGCCGGTCTTGTCATACACGGCCCTGTCGAAGCCTTTATAATGGCTCCAACCGCCATGATCACCGTCCTTGCGGATGGCCAGGAGGCCCACTTGCATATTGCTGGTATCGGGCACCTTGCGCAGGATGCGCTGCACGGCTTCGCGGCAGGCCTCTGTGGCGGTCCTCCCCTGGCGCATGAGCTCCACCACGGTATGGCTGGCGGCGGTGCGGATCATGAGCTCACCTACTCCGGTGGCGGTGGCTGCGCCCACTTCCCCATCCACGAACAGACCAGCCCCGATGATGGGCGAATCCCCCACCCTGCCGTGGATCTTGTAGGCCATGCCGCTGGTGGTGCAGCTGCCGGCCAAACGTCCTTGGGCATCCATGGCCACCATGCCGATGGTATCGTGGTTCTCCACGTTCACGATGGGCTTGTAATCGGAGGTCTTCAGCCATTCCAACCAAGCCTGGCGCACTTCGGGGATCTCCACGTCGCGCGGGGTGAAGCCGTTCTGTGCGGCCCATTGTTCAGCCCCCGCTCCCACGAGCATCACGTGCGGCGTACGTTCCATGATGGCACGGGCGATGCTCACCGGATGTTCGAAGCGCTGCACGAAGGCCACAGCCCCGGCGCGCCCTTCATGGTCCTGGATACAAGCGTCGAGCGTAACCCGGCCATCGCGGTCGGGATTGCCTCCGAGGCCCACGCTGCGGTTGGTGAGGTCGCTCTCCACCACGGCCACGCCCTGCTCCACTGCATCGAGCACCGAGCCACCGGCCTGCAGCACGGTCCAGGCCTTGTCGTTGGCCGCCATGCCATGCCGCCAGGTGCTGAGCACCAAGGGCCCCTTTCCCGCGCCGATCGTGGGCTGTTCGGCAGGGGCATCGGCGTCGCCCGAGGAACACGCGGTGACCAGGGCAACGGCGCCCAGGCTTCCCAGCTTCAGGAATTGTCTGCGGTCGTGGCTCATGCGGGTGCCAAAGTAACGCCCATCTTTGGCAGGCACCATGAACACCTCCTCGCCGACCACCCGCTCCATGAACGGCCCGTTCGCCGTTGTGACCTCGCTCTTCTTCATGTGGGGCTTCATCACCGTGCTGGTGGATTCCGTGGTGCCCCGGCTGCGGGAGGTGTTCGAATTGAGCTTCTTCCAGGCCGGGCTGGTGCAGTTCGCCTTCTTCATCGCCTACGGCTTGGTGAGCATTCCCGCCGGGTGGCTGCTGGCGCGCATCGGTTATCGGAAGGGCATGCTCGTTGGCCTGGCCACCATGGGTCTGGGCTGTCTGCTCTTCTGGCCTGCTGCGGGCTTGCGGCTATTTCCGCTGTTCATGCTGGGGTACTTCACGCTGGCTGCAGGGATGACAGTGCTGCAGGTGGCGGCCAATCCTTACGTGGCCGTGCTGGGCAGCGAGGCGGGCGCCAGCAGTCGGCTGAACCTCGCGCAGGCCTTCAACAGTGTGGGGACCACCCTGGCCCCCTTGATCGGCGCGAAGTACCTGTTGAGCGACCGCATCCTGAACAGCGACGCCCTTCGCGCCCTTGCCCCTGCCGAGCGTGAAGCGTACTATGCGGCTGAGGCCGCCGCCGTGCAAGGGCCTTTCGTGGTGTTGGCCGGTGCGTTGCTGGTGCTGGCCGTTCTGGTGGCGGTGGCGCGGCTTCCGCAGATCCTGGACACCGCGCACACCGGCAGTTATGCTACCGTACTGAAGCGTCCGCGGCTGGTGTTCGGTGCCATCGGTATCTTCCTCTACGTGGGTGCCGAAGTGGCGATCGGCACGTACCTGGTGAACTACTTCCTGAGCATGGACCTGGCGACGGTGGTGCGCGGTGATGCCACCTTGAGCGGCATTGCTTCCACCCTGCTCGGCAACGGGTTGGATGGCGTGGATGCCAAAGGTGTGGTGGGTGCGTTCGTGGCCCTGTACTGGGGCGGTGCCATGGTCGGTCGGTTCGCTGGTGCGTTGCTGACCCGCTTATTGTCGCCAGGGCGTGTATTAGGCTTGTTCGGTGGCACGGCGATCGCCTTGGTGCTGGTGTCCATGTTCACCACGGGCACCACCGCCATGTGGTCCATCCTGGCGGTGGGGCTCTGCAATTCGGTGATGTTCCCCACGATCTTCTCGCTGGCCATTGAAGGCTTGGGCGAGCTGAAGCCGCAGGCCTCCGGCATTCTCTGCACAGCGATCGCTGGTGGTGCCTTCGTCCCGCCGCTCCTGGGTGCTTGGGCCGATGTGTCCGGCTTCAAGTGGGCCTTCGTTCTCCTGCTTGCCTGCTACGGCTTCATCGCGGTCTACGGGCTGCGCAACACTACACGCGCATGATCCTCGGCATCGATATCGGTGGTACCAGCAGCAAGTTCGGACTGGTGGATGATGGTCGGGTGATCGCCAGGGCGCGTATCGCCACCACGGGCCATGCTAACGACCATGCCTTCGCTGATGCGTTGGCCCAAGAGGCCCGCCAGCTGGCCGCAGCACACGGTAGTGCGATCACCTCTGTTGGCATCGGGGCACCCAACGCCAACCAGCTCACGGGCATCATCGAGATGGCCCCGAACCTACCGTGGAAGCACGATGTGCCCTTGGCGCGCATGCTGAGCGATCGGCTCAGTGCGCCCGCCACCTTGGGGAATGATGCGAACGCTGCCGCGCTCGGTGAGTGGCGCTACGGTGCAGGCCGGGGTATCGCTGATCTGCTGGTGGTGACCCTTGGCACGGGTGTTGGCAGTGGGTTCATCGTGAACGATAGGTTGGTGCTGGGCAGTGCGGGCAACGCCGGTGAGGTGGGCCATATGACCCTGATCCCCGGTGGTCGGTCGTGTACCTGTGGAAGGCGCGGCTGTGTGGAGGCCTACGTGAGCATCCGCGGCATGCTGGCCACCTACACGGAAGAAGGCGGCACTGCGAACGTGAACGACGTGAAGGGCTTGGCGGACCTGGCCCATGCGAACGATCCGGCTGCGCGGCGGGTCTTTGCGCGCAGTGCCGAATGGCTGGCGATCGCGCTGGCCAATGCGGTGTGCACCACGGGACCACGGCGCATCGTGCTCTTCGGCGGTATAGCGCGCAATGGCGATCTGTTGATGGCTCCGCTGCGCGATCACTTCCATGCCTCGCTGTTGAACATTTACCAGGGCCGCGTGGACCTTACGGTGTCCGCGTTGCCGGATGATGATGCGGCCTTGCTGGGGGCCGCTGCACTTGGAACGATCTGAACATGGAACGGACGAACCTGAATGATGCTGTGGGTCGACCTGGTGGGTCGATGCTACAGGTGATCTGCCTGATCTTCTTCGCGGCTGCGCTGACAACGGCCACCGCGCAGGTGAACCTCGCTCGCGACAACTCGATATCGCC
>JALOLX010000181.1 GCA_025455765.1 Flavobacteriales bacterium
ACATACGCAGGCCTGCCCAAAAAAGTTGCACAGCCCATGGGTTCCGCCGTTGTTGTTCCTTTGGGGCATGGGTGTGCATCCCCTCACCGACCGCCACCAGCGGGCACACCGCAGCCTGCGCATCAGCATTGTGGACAAGTGCGACCTACGCTGCACCTACTGCATGCCGGAGGACCAGCACTTTCTGAAGCGGGAGGAGCTGATGACCCGGGAAGAGATCGCCACCATCGCCGGGCTGTTCGTGGAGCGGTATGGCATCACCAAGATCCGGCTCACAGGCGGTGAACCTCTCTTACGCCCCGATGTGGTGGATTCGATCTCCGCGTATCGCTTGGACTGACCACGAACGCCATGAACCTGCACAACCACCTGGATGCGCTGTATGACGCAGGCCTGCGGAAGCTGAACGTCAGCCTGGACACCTTCGACGCGGAACGCTTCCGCCAGATCGCCCGGCGCGATGGCTATTCGACCGTGTGGAACAACGTCCGTAGGGCACACGACAAGGGGATGCGCATCAAGCTGAACATGGTGGTGATGCGCGGGGTGAACGACGACGAGATCCTGCGCTTCGTGGAGCTCACGCAACACAATGACATCCACGTGCGCTTCATCGAGTTCATGCCCTTTGCCGGTAACCACTGGGGCAGGGAGCGCGTGTACACCTACGCCGAGATGCTGGGGCAGATCGGCAGTGTACACAGCTTCGAGAAGCTGAACGATGACCCGCATAGCACCGCCAAGGCCTACCGCGTGCCGGGCTGGCCCGGCACCTTCGCGGTGATCAGCACAGTGACCGAGCCGTTCTGCGGCAGCTGCGACCGTCTACGTGTGACCGCGGAAGGGAAGATGCGCAACTGCCTGTTCGCCCGGGAGGAGACCGATCTGCTCTCTGCCCTGAGGCGTGGCGAGGACATCGGGCCGCTGATCGAGGCGAATGTGCTGGGCAAGCATGCGATGCTTGGTGGACTGCCTCCTTTCAAACCAGAGAAGCAGGAGGAGGTGCTTCATGACCTGAGCGAGCGGCCGATGGTGAGTATCGGGGGTTAGTGTGCGTTCCAGGTCGTCATGACGCCCGTACGGTAGTCCGTGGGCTGCACGCCAAGCGCCCGTTCCAGTTTGCTGCTATCAAAGCGATAGTCGTGCTCGAACTGGTACATCATCTCCTTGTTCTCGCGCAGCACGGGCACGAACAGGCCCATGAGCGCAAGCATCCAGCCCGGAGCCACTTGGATCGCATATGGTCTGCCGGCCAGCTCGCAGGCCAACCGCACGAACTGCTCGCCTGTCATGTTCTCCCTGCTCGTGAGCGCATGCCACACCTGTCCGTATGCCGAAGGTGTATTGCCCAGCAATGCTACGCTCTTGCCTGCATCCGGCGTGAAGGTGAACGTATGTACAGCCTTCGCATTGCCCACCCACTGCGGGGTCTTGCCCGCGCGTAGCCGCTCGAACACCGTGGCGTGCGTGAGGCTGAGGGTCGCGTTCGGTCCGTAGAAATCAGCTGCACGGATGATCATGGCCTGCAGCTCCCCGCGCTTCACCTCGTCCATCAAGGTGGTGGCGAAACGGGCCCTCACCTCCCCTTTCTTACTACAGGGGTTGTATGGTGTGTCCTCGGTCATTACGCCGTCCACCCGGCCGTAGGCATAGACGTTATCGAAGAAGACCAGCTTGGTACCGTGGCGCTTGCAGGCGTCGATGGCGTTGCGCATTACGCGCGGCCATTGGTCGGCCCATACGTTGGCATCGTACTTCAACCCCGCGACGAGGTAGGCCACATCGCTACCCTTCACCGCCTCGCTCACCGCATTGGCATCCAGCAGGTCGGCGGGGAACAGCTCATCGGTGGCGTTCACCGGCTTGGGGTGGCGACTCACTTGGCGGACCTTGGCCGTGTACTGCGGAAGGAGTTTGGAGAGCTCATTGCCGATGACACCGTTGGCTCCGAGGATGGTCTGCATTGTCGTACTGGCTTCCAGCCAGTGCCAATATACAGCGGCTTCCTGCCCGGATGATATTGAACGCCGGTGCGACATTACCTTCGAGCATGCCCGATCGGGATCTACTATTCGATCCTTTTGATGAGGTGGAAGTACGACACCGGAACCTCCCGCATTGGCGGCAGGAAGGCAAGCTCTATTTCGTGACTTGGCGGCAGGCCGATAGCATACCCAAGGAGAAGCGTGAGGAATTGCGCCGTGAACGGGAGACATTCATCAAGGCTTATGGTGATCCCGCAACCACGGACCTGTCAGCGTTACTGCGTGAGCGGTACAACAAACTATTCCATGAGCGGATCCAACGCTGGCTGGACGCAGGATCAGGATCGTGTGTACTGAGACACCCGGTCGCCCAGCAGATCATGCGCGATGCGCTCCATCACTTCAACGGCACGCGCTATCAACTCGGCAGTTTCGCAATTGCTGGAAACCATGTGCATGTGCTGGTGGCCCCTATTCCCGGCATCGAACTCTCCGAGGTACTGCATAGCTGGAAGTCCTTCTCAGCGAATGCGATCAACCGCGCGCTTGGGCGGAAGGGCACATTATGGCAGGATGAGAGCTACGATCACCTTGTACGATCGGAGGCCAGCTTGGGAAGGATCATGGCATACATCCATGCGCATGAGGACCAGGGAGGATTCGTGGAACGGCGGACGTTGTAATGTCGCATGGGCTTCCAGCCAGCAGCAATGAAGATGTTCCACCGGCTGGAAGCCGGTGCGACATTGGAAGCCTGTGGGACATCACATCCCATGCCGGAACGCCGTCTCCTGCACCTTCACCACATGCAGAACAAAAGGGAACAGCGCATCCAGCGTCTCCTGCGCACCGCGTGTGGAGCCGGGCAAGGTGATCACCAGGCTGCGGCCGATCATGCCAGCGATACCGCGGCTCATCATGGCCCAGGGCATGCGCTCCTGGCCGTAACTGCGGGCGGCCTCCATGATGCCCGGCACCTCACGGTCCAATAGCGGTTCGATCGCTTCGGGCGTGCGGTCGCGCGGTGAGAGACCTGTGCCGCCGGTGGTGAGGATGAGGTCGATGCCTTCGTTCGCCCAGGCCTTCACGCACATGGCGATCTGCTCCGGTTCGTCGGGTACGACCATGGTACCGCTGCACTCAACGCCCAACTTCTTCAACCGCTCAACAACTGCAATTCCGCCCTTGTCCTCCTTCTTCCCGCTGGCCACCCCATCACTGATCACCAGCACCGCGGCCTTCACGGGCATGTCGAAGCGGTCCTTCCAATCGCTCTTGCCGCCCTTCTTCTCCAGCAGCTTGATACCTGCGATCATCACGCCCTTGTCGATGGGCTTGAGCATGTCGTAGACGGTGAGCGCGGCCACGCTCGCACCGTGCATGGCCTCCACCTCCACACCGGTGCGGTAGATGGTGCGCACACGCATGGTCACGATCACCTCCATCTCTCCCACCGCGAACGTACACTCCGCATGCTCGATGGGCAGCGGATGACAATCGGGGATCAGTTCGTGGGTCTTCTTCACCCCGAACAACGCCGCCACGCGCGCGCTCTCCAGCACATCGCCCTTGGGCACGCGCTTCTCCTTAAGCGCCATGATGGTGGCCGCGTCGCTCACGGTGACCAACGCGGTAGCGGTGGCCTCGCGCAGGGTGGTGGGTTTGTGGGTGATGTCGATCATGGAACAGGACCTGTGCTAACGATCCGCAGGTCGACCCGATGGGTCGACGCTACGATTGACCTTCCATACATGGGTAGAATCCGACAGGACTTCGCGTCCGAAGATGGGTAGATCGGCCTTTATGCGGTCCACCACCCAGGCCACGGCTTCGCGGGCGGCCATTCGGTGCGGTGCGCTCGCGAACACCATGAAACACAACTGCCCTGCGGGAATAACGCCCAGGCTATGGTGCACGTGTAAACAGGTCATACTCGGCCAACGCGTGAAGGCCTCCTCCCGGATGGCGGTCATGCGCTCCAAGGCCATGTCGCGGTAGGCGGTGTATTCGATGGCAATGACCGATCGTACATCGATGTTCGATGTACGATGTTCGTCCGCCCGGACCTGGCCCAGGAAGATCTCATGCGCACCGATATCCATGCGCGTAGCATGCTTGGCAACGCTCGTGGCAATGAAGGTCGGGTCGATCGGTCCCTCGACGAAGATGTCCTTCACCTTATGCTTCTTCTCCTGGTTCATCCTCCTGCGAACGGGGGTAACACGGCAACTTCTTCATGGCCCAACAATGGGCGATCATCTGTGACGATCACGCGGTCTATGGCGATGACGTGGACCATCTGCTCGAACCCGGGTATGCGCTCCGACATCGATCGTCGTAGTTCGGCGACACTTGCTGCATTGAGCTGTAACCGGTCGGTACCCGCCTTCTCCGCGATCATTCCGAACAGCAGCACTTCCATGACCTACAGATCGGATGGATGGTTGATGTTGCGGAAGAGGTCAACGGGCCACTCGTTCTCTCCCGGACAGACCTGCACAAAGGTGGCACCTACAACTTCAAGGGCATCACTGACCTTCCAGCTGGCCTGTGCGATCTGCGC
>JALOLX010000182.1 GCA_025455765.1 Flavobacteriales bacterium
GCCCGCAAACAGCTGGTGGAAAGCCTGAAGGACGAGGCCCGCACCGCCGCCATGGCCCACATCAAGGATGCCCAGGAGGAGGCCAAGCTCACCGCCAACAAGGAGGCCAAGCGCATCGTCATCCAGACCATCCAGCGCGTGGCCACGGAGCATGCCATCGAGAACTCGGTGAGCGTGTTCCACATCGAGAACGACGATGTGAAGGGCCGGATCATCGGTCGTGAAGGCCGCAACATCCGCACCTTGGAAGAAGCCACCGGCGTGGAGATCATCGTGGACGACACCCCAGGCGCCATCATCCTCAGCTGCTTCGATGCCGTCCGCCGTGAAGTGGCCCGCCTCTCGCTCCACCAATTGGTGAAGGATGGCCGCATCCACCCGGCCCGCATCGAGGAGATCGTGGCCAAGACCCGCAAGCACCTCGAAGAAGAGATCATGGAGGTGGGCAAGCGCACCTGCATCGACCTCGGTATCCATGGCCTGCACAACGAGCTGATCCGCATGGTGGGCCGCATGAAGTACCGCAGCTCCTACGGCCAGAACCTGTTGCAGCACAGCCGCGAAGTGGCCAACCTCAGCGCCATCATGGCCGCCGAACTGGGCCTCAACCCCAAGGTGGCCAAGCGCGCCGGTCTCTTGCACGACATCGGTAAGGTGCCCGATGAGGATCCCGAACTGCCGCACGCCATCCTGGGCATGAAGCTCGCTGAGAAGTATGGTGAGAAGCCCGATGTCTGCAACGCCATCGGTGCCCACCACGACGAGATCGAGATGACCACGCTGCTCTCGCCCATCGTGCAGGCCTGCGATGCCATCAGCGGTGCCCGCCCGGGTGCCCGCCGCGAAGCCACGGAAGCGTACATCCAGCGCCTGAAGGACCTGGAAAGCCTGGCCATGAGCTACGGTGGTGTCACCAAGGCCTTCGCCATCCAAGCCGGTCGCGAACTGCGCGTGATGGTGGAGAGCGAACGCATCAACGATCAGCAGAGCGACGAGCTGAGCATGCAGATCGCCGACCGCATCATGAACGAAATGACCTATCCCGGACAGGTGAAGATCACCGTGATCCGCGAGAAGCGGAGCGTGGCGGTGGCGAAATGAAGCGCCGCAGCTGAACCATTTCGTAGGGTCGACGCGCTTATCGTTCCAAAACGGCTAGCTGGCAGGGGCTGCCTGAAGGATCAGAAAGGTGCGGTCATTGACCGCATCTCTTCGTTGAGGCGTGGCCCCCGTAACGAGGTTCCAGTTGCCTTGGGCCATCTGGGGGGGCGGAGGCTGACATTAGATGAACTTGATGGTGGCGACCATGCAGGGCACTGCACCCCCTGCTTGCCCTGTTGGTTCAATGAAATGTGTGAAGTCCGCACGGATAGACCGCCACCGCTAAGACGTCGACTTCTTACCCATTGACCATCGGTCGACCCTCCGCGCATTCTGTTCATCATCCTGGAGGCGTGTGAACGTGTAAGACATAGCACCAACCTGCGCGCGCCACTAGGCGTGATCTTCAGGTGGCTTGTTGCCCATGATGGACTCCGGTAAAGGTGGGTGTTCACAAGTGGTTTAGTGGTGGCGCAGCCAAGAACTGACCGCAGCGCCTCGGATACTTTTTTGCAATTGCCATACCGGGGTGCTAGTGAGGTCGCTCTTGGATCCCACACGCATTCGTATGCTCGATGAACTCGATGGTCCCTGAGCTGAACTGCGCCATACTTGTGCCGACAAGGGCAATGGGATCATGGCCCGGAAGAGGGAGCCGAGGGATGTGTGATACAAGGTCTTTACCGGACTGCACGAACAACGCGCTTGGACCGAATGCCCACCCAGGTTCAAGATGACCGCTCACAAACACAGATATCATCTTTCTGAAGTATATTCGATAGATGAAAGCGACAGTTCGGATAGCTGTTATGGTGATGGTCACTGCTGCATGTCAGAAAGACTCCTCGCCCCCCGTAGTGCCTGAAGACGTTGGCCTGGATGGCTTTGTGATCGGCGATCCGGCCAATGCAACCTTGTTGGTGGTCGATGATACCATAAAGGGGGCCGTGAACATCCCACGTACACGGAACTTGGATGTCGACCAGGACGGACAAACCGACATCAGGATCGTGCTGAATTGCACCCACACGTTGGGAACAGGTTATAGAGTGCGGGCCTACATCGCACCCGAACATCCTGACGCTGGGCTTACGGGGTTCTACACCAACGACAGCACCTTCACGAGTACCAGCTATACGTTCATCAACTCCAGCGCATCAGGATACAGTGTGGAGCGCCGCCAGCTTGTGAGGTCATCTTGCAGACCGTTGTTGGATGGGGAATTGGTGTCGGTCACCTCCAACAGGACGCGGTTGAAGACCTTCAGCCCAGGTGAGCTGCTCGCATTGGAGGAGACTTTCATTGCCGATAGTGTGCGACTTGTGTCCAACATATCTTCAAGCCTCTTGAACTACCACGGCGTGGTCAACGATACGTTGTATACCAGCCAATACGTAAGCTCCATCAACTGCAACGCTTTCCCCCAGGGGCAGCCCAATTACATCGGGTTCCGTGTACAACGACCCGAAGACACAATACTCGGGTGGATCAAGTTCTCCATTATCTCCGACGAATGGATCGCACTACACCAAGTTGCCGTGCGAAACTGACGCTGTCCTTCCGGTCCTTGCGCATTGCACTCCCGCTCGCGTGTGATAGGCTTCCCGCTTTCTGGCATGTCGAATGGTTCGGCTCTGCGATGCGGACCAACGGCTGCCACTCAGCTATAACGTGGCGATGTAGCGGTGTACACGGCATGACCGCTTAGCTGCGCTACAACCCTCCACCTCGGTTCGGTCCAACCGTGGAACAGGTCCAGTTGTTCGCCAAGGTCGTCGATCACGCACTGTTGGCTGTGCTCCGGTTCCAACACGTGTCGCGTTCGTTCATGGTGAGGAATGCGGGTGGCATCAGCATAACGGGCAAGGCCTTGCTGTGGTCCAAGGCCAGAAGCCTGTAGCGGCCTAAGGTCTGGTGCTGACCTTGTAGTTCTTCCCGCGCTTGATCAACAAGGCCTTTTCGCCCCACACGTGCGCCAAGGATCATTTCTCAAGCAGGCGGGAGCAGCTTCCTTTCCCCCTTTTCTTTGCTCCATGCCCGTGCCGCCCGATCTTCTCCGTGCCTACTTCCAATGGGAAGTGCGTTCCTGGTCGCGGGCACTGCCCCTGTGGACGGAGGCGCTCTCTCAACTGCCGGCTGGACCCCGCACTGCGTTGGCTCTCGGTGAGCGCGATGGCGGGCTTAGCCTCTACCTCGCGCAGCAAGGCATCCATACGGTGTGCAGTGATCTGCATGGCCCTACGGATGGCGCGCGTGAACTGCACCGTGCACACGGCGTGCAGGCCTTGGTGGACCATGAGGTGATCGATGCCCTCGCCATCCCCAAGCCCGACGCCTCCTTCGATGTCGTGGTCTTCAAGAGCATGATCGGTGCGCTGGGCAGCAAAGAGCGACAGCTCCAGGCCATACACGAGATGCACCGCGTGCTGAAGCCGGGCGGTGTGCTGCTCTTCGCCGAGAACCTCAGTGGCACTGCACTGCACCGTTGGCTTCGTAAGCGCTTCGTTGCCTGGGATAGCTATTGGCGCTACCTCGACATCCGGCAGGACCGCGACCTCTTCGCGTCGTTCGGGCGCATCACCGATCATAGTACCGGTCTGCTGGCCAACTTGGGCCGATCCGAAGGGCAACGCGATCTGCTCGGACGCGTGGATGCCGTGATCGCACCTATGGTACCGGCCAACTGGCGCACCATCTGGTACGGGGCAGCCTTCAAGGATCGATCGTGAACGAAGCCTGGTCGATGGGCGCCTCGGTGGAGACGGCGTCGGCTACATTTGAGCACTTCCCCAGCGGGAGTGCTCCCCACTCATGCCCGGTCCTTCCCGCGTAGTCCTTGTCACTGGTGGTTCAGGCTTCATCGGCAGTCATCTGTGCGACGCCTTGATCGCAGCGGGCCATCAGGTGCGCTGCCTGGACAATTTCGCGACCAGCAAGCGCAGCAATGTGGCCCACCTGGAGGCCCTGCCAAACTTCACGATGATGGAAGGGGACATCCGCCAGTACGCCGATTGTGAACGGGCGGTGACGGGTGTGGATGTGGTGTTGCACCTGGCTTCGCTCGGTTCCGTTCCGCGTTCCATCGCCGAGCCCCTGCGTAGTCACGAGACCAACCTCACCGGCTTACTGAACATGCTGGAGGCAGCGCGGCTGGCGCAGGTGAAGCGCTTCGTGTATGCCTCCAGCTCCAGCGTCTACGGCGATTCCAAGCGGCTGCCCAAGGTGTCCAAGCGGCTGCCCAAGGTGGAGGAGGAGGTGGGGCGGCCGCTCTCACCCTATGCGGTGACCAAGGCCACCAACGAGACCTACGCCCGGCTCTACGCGCAGCTCCACGGCATGCACACCATTGGCCTGCGCTTCTTCAACGTGTTCGGCGAACGGCAGGACCCCGAAGGACCATACGCTGCGGCCATTCCGCGCTTCATCAAGGCCTTCCTGCAGCACCGCTCCCCGCAGATCCACGGGGATGGCCTGCAATCGCGGGACTTCACGTACGTAGGCAACGCCGTGCAGGCCATGCTGTGTGCCATGGACGCCACCGATGAACGCAGCCGGGGCGAAGTGTTCAATGTGGCGTATGGCGCGCGCACTACGCTGTTGGAGCTGGTGGAGGCCTTGCGCTCCGCCCTCGCTCTCGGCGACCCGGCCATTGCCCACGTGCCGTTGGAGCATGTGCCCGAACGCGTGGGCGATATCCGCGATTCCCTGGCTGACATCAGCAAGGCGCGTGAACTGTTGGGCTTCGTGCCGGCCTTCGACCTGCAGTTGGTGCTGGCCATTGTGCTGTTCATCAGCGAGAAGCTCAGCATCGACCTCGTGGCCTTGCTCATCATCCTGCTGCTCGTAGGCAGTGGCGTGCTTTCCCCGGCTGAAGGCTTCGCTGGCTTCGGGGATCAAGCCACCCTCACCGTGGCCTTCATGTTCGTGCTCAGTTCGGCACTGCTCAGCACTGGAGCGGTCAGCACCCTCGGGCCGCGACTGTCGAAGCATTTTCGTGCGAGTCCAGTGAAGGGCATGCTGCTCTTCATGCTCCTCGTGGGCGTGTTGTCCGCCTTCCTCAACAACACACCGATCGTTGCCTTGCTGATCCCTGTGGTGGTGCAGATCGCGCACACCTCCGGCCAGGCCCCGAGCAAGCTGCTGATCCCGCTGAGCTACGCCACCATCATGGGGGGCACCATGACCTTAATGGGCACCAGCACCAACTTCGTGGTGAGCGGAGTGATGGTGGAGAACGGCCTGCCCGCGCTCGGCATGTTCCAACAGACCCCCATCGGCTTGGTGTTCCTGCTGGTGGGCGTGGCGTACATGGTACTGATGGGGCGCCACTTGCTACCCGATCGACGCAACAGTCCCGATGCCGGTGAACGCTACAGCATGCGCGGCTATGTCACCGAAGTGGAACTGCTGAAGGGTGCGCCATCCGTGGGCCGCACCATCATGAACAGCGCCTTGGTGCGCGAGCTGGACATGGACATCATCGAGATCCGTCGCGGCGACCAGCTCTTCACCCTGCCTGCGGGCGACATGGTGCTCGAAGCGGGCGATCTCCTCAAAGTGCGCTGCGATGTGTCGCACATCCGGGCCCTGAAGGACCGAGCGCACATCAGTGTGGAGCCACCGATGAAGCTCGCCAACGATGACCTGCGCAGCCGCGGCACGGCCTTGGTGGAACTGGTGATCACCAGCAACAGTCCGCTGGAAGGCAAGACCGTGGGTGAGGCCGACCTGATCCGCAGTTACCGCGCGGTACCCTTGGCTGTGCGACACCGCGAAGAGGTGGTGCACGAACGCCTGCACGATACGGTGCTCCGCAGCGGTGATGTGGTGCTCGCTGAGGTGAAGAGCCACTTCGTGAAGCGCCTGAAGCAGATGGGTTCTACCGCGGACGCCCCCTTCGTGATCCTCACCGAACAGGAAGGTGTGGCCGAGTTCGACCGCAAGCGCTTCAGCATTGTAGTGGCTGTGCTGTTGGCGGTGGTGATCAGTTCCTCCTTGAGCCTGTTGCCGGTGGTGGTAGCCTCCTTGGGTGGTGTAGTGGTGTTGGTGCTTTCAGGCGCCATGAACATGAAGCAGGTGCAGGACGCCATCGATCGGCGCATCTACTTCCTGATGGCCGGTGCGCTCAGCCTGGGCCTCGCCATGCAACGCTCGGGCCTCGCCGATCGCCTGGCGGGCGGAGTGGTGGCCACGCTCGGCGACTGGGGACCCGTGGCGATCCTCTCCGGTATGTACCTGTTCACCAGCTTGCTCACTGAAGTGATGAGCAACACGGCCACCGCTGCCTTGGTGGCCCCCATCGCCATCTCTACCGCGGCCGCATTGGGCCTCAGCCCCACGCCCTTCCTCATGGCTGTGGTGTTCGGCGCCAGTGCGAGCTTCATGACGCCCATCGGCTACCAGACCAATACGATGATCTATGGCGCCGGTCAGTACAAGGCGCGTGACTTCCTCCGCGTCGGCTGGCCGCTCCAAGTGCTGTTCTGGATCGTGGCCACCGTGCTGATCCCACGCATCTATCCGTTCTGAGCAGCTGGCCGGAACACGCGCAGCACCCGGTCGTCGCCACCGGAGATGAGCACGTCATCCACCCAGAGCAGGCAGTTGACGCTATGCGTATGGCCCACGCCACGCCCTTCATGCCGGGCTAAAGGGCTCAGGTCGTGGCCGTCCCACACCTTCACCGCCTTGTCGCGCCCCACGCTGGCCAACAATGCACCGTCAGCCCGGGCACCGATGCGATAGATGGCCGACCGATGCGCAGGAAGGGCAAGCACTTCACGTGGAGTACCCTCCAGCGCCCAACCACGCAAGTGTCCATCCTTGCCGCCGCTGAGGAGTGCCCGCTTCGTGGGGTGCCTGGTCACGCACAGCGCCCCTTCCGCATGACCGGCCAGCGTATGGACTTCGTTGAACAACCCGGTCTCCAGCAAGCGGATGGGACCATCGCCGCAGGCTACTGCCAACCAGCCTTCCTGCTGCAGATGGCACAATCCGCGCAACTTGCCTTCGCCCAAGGGCAGCTGCCGCCACAAGGTGCAGCGCCCATCGGCCGCCACGTCCCAAATGCTCAAGGTGCCATCGCCCGCGGCCGCCGCAAAGCGTGAAGGAGCCAGTGCCACCAGATCGAAGACCCCGCGCTGGTGTACCGCGAAGCAATGGCGCTCACGCCCATCCTTCAGGTCCACCACATGGATG
>JALOLX010000183.1 GCA_025455765.1 Flavobacteriales bacterium
CTTCGGGCTGGAGCCGGGATTGCTCTTTGCCATGCAGTTCATGTGGCAGTTCCCCCATTTCTGGGCCATCGCCTGGGTGCTCGATGAGGACTACGCCCGCGCGGGTTTCCGCCTGCTGCCTTCCACCGGTGGGTGCGATCGTCGCAGTGCCTTCCTGATCCTTTTGTACACCTTGTTCGTTATTCCTGCCGGTATGCTTCCCTGGGTGTATGGCATTGTGGGTCCTTGGGCATTGAGCGCTGCGGTGGTCGGTGGGTTGGTGATGGCGTGGCCCGCATGGCGCCTCTACCGTACCCGCGATCGGCAGGATGCGCGGCGCCTCATGTTCGCCAGTTTCCTCTACCTCCCCCTGGTACAAGTGGCATACGTCCTTGACCGACTATGAACACAGACACGTTCTCACCTGCGGAAGAACTCCAGCGCAAGTCCCGCACGCGCAAGCTCGTTACCTACCTCATCGTCTTCGCCATCGTCATGTTCTTCGCGGGGCTCACCAGCGCCTACGTGGTAAGCATGAGCTCCGGCTACTGGGTGGATATCACCCTGCCCGAAGCGTTCTACGTCAGCACCGGTGCCATTGTGCTCAGCAGCGTTTTCATCCAGCTGGCGTTGATGGCCGTTCGTTCGGGCAACACAGGGCGCATCGCACCCCTGTTGGTCGCCACGCTGCTGCTGGGCGGCGTCTTCACCTGGAGCCAGTTCAAGGGCTGGGGAGAGTTGGTGAGCAAGGGGCAGTTCACCGTGGGGCGCATGGTGCAGGCCACAGGCGAATACGGAACGGACTACACCATCCTGTTCCAAGGCGAACCGCTGGTGCTGGAGAACGGCTCGTACTACCTGGCTTCGGACCAACTGCGCAGCAAGCCCCTGAACGCGGACATCGACGAGCAGAAGAACACCGCCAGCTCCTACCTCTATGTGCTCACTGCGGCCCACCTGGCCCACCTGGCCTTCGGGTTGCTCAGCCTGCTGATCATGGTGGTCATGGCCGTACAAGGCCGCTACACCCGCGATGACCATTCCGGGCTGTGGGCGGGCACCCTGTATTGGCACTTCCTTGGAGGACTTTGGATCTATCTACTTTTATTCCTCCTGTCCGTTCACTAACATTGCGCCCGGAAAAGCAAGATCATGGCTGGAGACGCTACCAAGACCTTTAGCAACGACGTCCTGTGGGGCGGCGGCCGCTCCCCGTTCAGCATCAGCTACGGGAAGATGATGATGTGGTTCTTCCTGGTGTCGGATGCGCTCACCTTCTCCGGCCTGCTGGTGGCCTACGGGTTCGTGCGGCACAGCACCATGGAGGCCTGGCCCATCGGTGAAGAAGTGTTCCGCGCACTGCCAGGCCTAACGGGCAGCTACCCGCTGATCTATGTCGCCTTGATGACGGCCATCCTCATCTTCAGCTCCGTGACCATGGTGCTGGCGGTGGAGGCCGGTCATCGCATGGACAAGAAGGGCGTGATCAAGTGGATGTTCCTCACGGTGATCGGCGGCGCCTTCTTCGTAGGCAGCCAGGCATGGGAGTGGAGCCACTTCATCCACGGCGGCGGTGGCTACATCACCACGGCGGATGGCAGCAAGTATTGGGTCCACAACGACACCCACGACACGCACGACCCGGCCAATGCGCCCGGTTTCCACCTGGTACCTGCGCAGGCCGGTCACTACCTCATTCCGGCCGAAGGGGCCGCCCACCTCGACCACGACGCCAGCCTCAAGCTCTGGAACGAGCGCGTGAACTACGTGGACGGCGCTAACATGGTCCGCAACGAGTACGGTCCACCTCAGTACGCCAACTTCTTCTTCTTCATCACCGGCTTCCACGGTTTCCACGTGTTCAGCGGGGTGGTGATCAACATCATCGTCCTCATCATGGCCATCCAGGGGGTCTTCCACCGCCGCGGCCACTACGAGATGATCGAGAAAGCCGGTCTCTACTGGCACTTCGTTGACCTGGTCTGGGTCTTCGTCTTCACCTTCTTCTACCTGCTCTGATCCACCCTTCATCGTCTACAGCACATGGAGCGCGACGACATCATCGAATACAGCCTCGACGCACATCACAGCGAGGAGGACGGCCGCAAGATCCGCCGCAAGATCTGGATGGTGACCGGTCTGCTGGCCGTGGTCACCGCCATTGAAGTGGTGGTAGGTGCCTACTGGAAGGAGTGGTTCCCCGGCGCCTGGACCGCTGTGAAGTGGGCCTTCGTGTTCCTCACCTTGGTGAAGGCTACGTACATCGTGATGACCTTCATGCATTTGGGCGATGAGCGCCGCAACATCCGCGCGATCATTTTGCTGCCTTACGCGTTGTTCATTCTGTACCTGCTCTGGATCGCACTGATGGAATCCAACTTCGTGCACTGGAGCTGGGCCACCATGCAGTGAGCACCGCCTATCCGCCCGAAGCCCGCCGAAGAAAGGCCCTCATCCTGGGGGGTATCGCACTCTTCGTTCTATCGCTGTTCGTCTTCTTCTCGCCCTGGCTGGGCCTGGTGAAGCATTCGTTCAACTACCTTCCATATTACGGCCCCAAGGAGCCCGTGGTGGTGGAGCGCGATGGCAAGCCGGTCATCGATACGGTCTACGCCACCGTCCCTGACTTCAGCCTGATCGACCGCCACGGCAAGCCCTTCACCCAGGCTGACGTGGCCGGCAAGATCATCATCGCCGATTTCTTCTTCACCCGCTGCACCACCATCTGCCCCAAGATGAGCGTGCAGATGCAACAGCTGCAGTTGAAGTTGAACGATGCGGCCTACGATGACGTGGTCTTCCTCAGCCATACCGTGGACCCCGAGCACGATACGCCGGCGGTGCTCGATGCCTACGCGCGCAAGCTGCAGGCCGACGATACGCGCTGGAAATTTTTGACCGGTCCGGCCACCGACATCTACCGCCTGGGCAACACCGGCTACCTGCTCAGCGCCTTGGAGGACAGTGCCAGTGCCGAGCAGTTCCTCCACGACAGCCGTTTCGTGCTGGTGGACAAGGACCGCCACATCCGCGGCTATTACGAAGGCACCACCGCCGAAGGCATGAACGCCCTGGCCGCCGACCTGAAGATGCTGCTGAAGGAGGAACGCATCAAGGCCGCCGAAGCCGAGCGCCTCGCCCGCAAGTGATCGATCCCCATGGAACAAGCTTTCCCGCCTGCTCAGCTGAGCACCCCTGAGCCGCTCGCCAAACGCATCATCTGGACCGTCTCCGGCGTGGTGTTCCTGGCCGTGGTGCTGCTCAACCGCGTACAGTTGCCGGCCCCAGCAGGTTTTGACGTCCACATCTTCGCCTTGGTCAACGCCGTCATCAACTCCGCCGTGAGCCTCCTGCTCGTGCTCGGGGTGAGCAGTGCCAAGGTGCGCAACTGGCGCCTGCATCGCCAGCTGATGATGAGCGCCATCATCCTCTCCAGCCTGTTCCTGGTCTCCTACATCCTGCACCACCTCTTCGCCGGCGAGACCCCCTATGGTGGTGATGGATTCATGCGCATCGTCTACTACGTGGTCCTCTTCACCCACATACCGCTGGCGGCCCTCACCCTGCCGTACATCCTGCTCACCGCCTACCGCGCCCTCAAGGCCGATCATCCCGCGCACCGCAGGTTGGCCCGCCGGGTGTGGCCCGTGTGGTTCTATGTCAGTGTCAGTGGCGTGGCCGTGTACCTGATGATCAGTCCCTATTACTGAACAACGGATCGTTCCGGCAGTTATCTTTGAGGTATGCGCAGGCAACTGTTCCTCCTTCTCATCGTCCTGTTGGCCGCTTCCGCGCCGGTGGAAGTGTGGGCCCAGGGCTGCTCCATGTGCAAGGCCGTAGTAGAGAGCGGCGAAGGCAGCGGCCGCATCTTCGGTGGTGAACAAGCCGTGGGCAAAGGCCTCAACATGGGCATCCTCTACCTGATGGCCGTGCCCTACCTGCTCCTGTTCCTGCTCTTCCGCAAGCGCATCGTGGGCTTCTTCAAGGAGTTCTCGGGGGCGCAGGGGTGAGGCAAGCAATGGTTCACGAACTTCGCAGGGCGCTCATAAGGCGCCCTGTATCGTTACCGCCACAGCACGCACCTACTACATTAGTGGTGCGGAAGCTGAGCGCCGCAAACGCGAAGTCCCGCCAGAGCGGGAGCAACCCCATGGCCACCTACCGCGCCAACCTCCTCACCGGCAGCCTTCAAGTGACCGAGCGCCCCATTGGAGCCTGTCCCGAAGCGCAGCGAGGGAGCAGCGCGCGCCTGGGCATCGACACCTACACCCTGGAAATGGCCGGCGACCCACCCTACGACGACCTGGTGGATCCCGCAGGCCTGCTGAACTACGAGCTCACCGACCCCGCCCTGAGCGAAGTCGAAGGGTGGCCGTGGTGGTAACCGATGAACTCCTGCCCGTGGACCTGAACGGCGACACCTTTACCGACTACCACCTGCCCAACGTGGTGAGCGCGCAGGGGTATGAGCCGTTCGGTGGATTATTGCCAGGAAGGGTGTATGACAAAAAGCAAGCCCAACCCATCTTGCGGCTGCGCCGTATGCTGGAGCCCGGCGAGACCGTGACCGCTGACCTGAACGGCTTCACGGTGGTGCTGGCCTATTACACTGCCGGGTATACCAGCCTCGGGTGGTACCTGAGCGATATTCTGATGTGGCTTAATAGCTATGGCATCACCGCCAGTGCAGTGGAGGATGTCATCTATATCAACAATTGGCCCGCCAACTCCGAACTCACCAGCAGCACTGACCTGGCTGTCCTACAGGTGAGCAGCTACGCATATGGGTTCAACGGGAAGCGCAAGGACAACGAGATCTACGGATCGGAAGGCACGGCCTATGACTATGGCATGCGAATGCATGATCCGCGAGTCGGGCGGTTCTTAAGCCTTGATCCTCTCCAAACCAGTTTCCCGTGGTGGACACCGTATCAGTTCGCCGGGAACACACCAATCCAAGCTGTTGACCTAGACGGCAAAGAGGTGTATGATTTCCGTCTGGAATTGGACGACAAGGGGAACATGACCGGGTTCAAGTACATTGGGAA
>JALOLX010000184.1 GCA_025455765.1 Flavobacteriales bacterium
CTCCTTGTCGCGCCGCTTGATGGTCCAGGCAACGGCCATGGCCGCCACTACACCCAGCACGTACAGGCCCACCATCACCAGCGCCGCGGATACTGCATCCCCAGGGAACATGGCCGCCACGATGAGCGTATACACCGGAATGCGCGCCGAACACGCCATCAAAGGGGCAATGAGAATGGTGGTGAGGCGGTCGCGCCAGTTGCTGATGGTGCGTGTGGCCATGATACCGGGAATGGCGCATGCGAAGCTGCTGAGCAAGGGAATGAACGACCGGCCCGAAAGACCTGCAGCGCTCATCGGACGGTCCAGCAGGAAGGCAGCACGCGGGAGATAGCCCGAAGCTTCCAAGGCAAGGATGAACGCAAAGAGGATGAGGATCTGTGGCAGGAACACCAGCACACCTCCCGCCCCACCGATGATGCCGTCCACGACCAAGCCGCGCAACAGCCCTTCCTGCATGTGTGCTTCCACCAATGACCCCAGCCCAGCGAAGGCCTCTTCGATGAAGCCGCTCAGCACATCACCACCGGTGAACACGGCCATGAACGTGATGAACAGCACCAGCGCCAACACCGCGAAGCCCCACACAGGGTGCATCAGGAAGCGGTCGATACGGTCGCTCGGGTCGCGGTCCACAACTGGCTCTGTGACCACGGCCTGATAGATGCGCAACACATCCCGCTGGGTTGCCAGCACCTGCTCCACCCCGGGTGCACTCCAATGCGCCGGCCCCGCAGGAGGCAAGGGTCGATCGAGTTGTGCACGCAACGCATCGGCGCCATGGGTGTGGAGGCTCACCGTGGGCACCACGGCCAGGTTCAGTTCGCGTGCCATCCGCTCCACATCCACCTGGATACCCAGCTGCTCGGCGCGGTCCATCTTGTTCAGCGCCACCACCATGGGTATACCCAGGCGCCGCGCCTCCAGCACCAGCCGCAGGTGAAGGCGCAGGTTGGTGGCATCCATAACGCAGACCAGCAGATCGGGCACCGCTTCGCGGCTGTGTCCGGTGATGACATCGCGCGTGACCGCCTCATCCGTGGAGACGGCATTGAGGCTGTACGCACCAGGCAGGTCGAGCACGGTAACACGCCGGCCTGCTGGTGTGATCAGCACGCCTTCCTTTCGTTCCACGGTAACGCCCGCATAGTTGGCCACCTTTTGGCGACTCCCCGTAAGCAGGTTGAATAGTGCGGTCTTCCCGCTGTTCGGGTTGCCCAGCAGCGCAATGCGCACGGGAACTGAAGCGCTGCTCATGGTCGTTCTGGCGCCACCATGACGTGGACAGCTTCATGCGGCCGCAATGCGAACGTGCTATGGCCCACACGCACAGCCATGGGTGCGGCACTGCTGCCTCCCGCACGCAGCATGCGTACACGCTCGCCAGGCACGAAGCCCAACTCCAGAAGCCGAAGCACCACCTGCCGATCCGCCGCTTCTGTCGGGACCCTGACATCGGCTACCAGGGCAGAGCACCCTTCACCTAGGTGATGGAGCGGGAATGACGGTTGAGGAACAGGTTCCATGGATGCGGCAAAGATGCTTCACCTGTGCGAGGTGGAGAATACCCTGATCATGGTATTGAACGATCCGTTCCGTCCGCATTCCGTATCCTTGGAACATGACCATGAGGCTACTCGCCCTTGCCATCGTGTTCGCAACGCCACTGCTGAACGCCTGCGCACAGGATGTCCGCACACAGGTACACACCGGGGATGTGACCAACTTCTGGACGGCATTCGATCTGATCCAGGCCACCCGTGACACTGCAGAACAGCGACGCCTCCTGCACCACCACTTCATCGACCCTGCATCGCCGGGACAAAGTGGCATGTTCGCAGCACGCCGTTGCACCCCCGATGACTACCTGCATGCGATACGTTCCTATCCCCGCTTCTGGGCATCGGTCAGGGCGAACATGCTGCGTGCTGCCGACCATGCACCCGCCATGCGCGAAAGTGCGGCGCGCTTGCGAGCCATGTTCCCGGCCATGCGCCCCGCAGACATCTATTTCACCGTGGGCGTGCTGCGCAGTGGCGGAACTGTACATGATGGCATGGTACTGATCGGTACCGAATTGTCGCTGGCCGAATCGGAGACCACGACCGATGAGCTACCCGATGAACTCGGGCATCTGCCGGCCTTCTTCGCTACGAACAGGACGGAGCACCTCGCCTTCGTGAACGTTCATGAGCTGGTGCATACGCAGCAACCGGGCCGCTGGGGATATGACCTCTTGTCTCAGTGCCTGCACGAAGGCATTGCAGAGTTCGCCGCCACCTTGGCGATGAACACACCCTCGTACACGCCTTGTGTGGCCTATGGTGAAGCCCATACTGAAGCGGTGCGGTCGGTATTCGAAGAAGAGCTGTTCGCCTACTGGATCGACCGGTGGATCTGGAACGATACGCTCGGGCCGTTCCCGGTGCGGGACATGGGGTATTACGTGGGTTATGCCATGGCCCGGTCCTTCTACGAGCGCAGTGTGGACAAGGAACGCGCGTTCACGGAGCTGATCGGGCTGAACTGCGAAGACCGGGCAGCGGTGGAAGCCTTTGCGGACCGGTGCGGCTGGTTGAGCGCACCCTTGTCCGAACTGCGTGCGCGGTTCGAAACGGCGCGCCCACGTGTCACTGGGATCGCCGAATTCGTGAACGGTTCCGATCACGTCGACCCTGACCTAAAGACCATCACACTGCTATTCGACCGGCCGATGAGCACGCACTATCGGTCCACGGACCAAGGTGGGCGCGGTGCGGCATGTGCACCGGAGATCCGGGCCATCCGCCCAGCTCCGGACGGTCGGTCCGTGCAGTACGACGTCGCGCTGGAACCCGGGCATTGCTACGAGTTCATCCTGCAAGAGGGCTATCGCGATGAACGCAATGTGCAGTTGGTACCCTTCGAAGTATCCTTCACCACAGCAGGTCGCTGATCACCCGACCCGTTCCCTGCTCAAGCGTCGCTCCACGAGGCTGATCACCAGTATGCCGACCAGAAGGACCGCTGAAAAGAAGTACCACGTGCCGGTATAACCCGCCCATTCCACGAGGTTCAACCCCAAGGTGTGCCCGATGATGTGGGCCACGCTCCAACTGCCTGAGAACAGCGCCATATAGGCTCCCGGGCTTCCCCGCTCCGAGCGATCGTAGGCGAAGCGGTTCATGAACGGAAAATTGAGCATCTCACCCACCGTCATGAAGAGCATACCCACCCAGAGGAAGGGGACCGTGGGCACCACGTTGAGCACGACGAAACTGAGAACGAACAGCACGATGCTGAAGCGAAGGATGTTGAACAGGTTGAACCTGCGGTCCTCACAGTACTTCACCAAGGGCATTTCCACCAGGAAAATGAACAGTCCATTGGCTCCCAGCAGCAGCCCGATGTACTCCTCGCTGAGGTGATGAACATCACTATAGAAGAGCGGTACAGTGCTGAAATACTGCAGGAACGGGATGCTGATGAGGACCATCGCGAGTACGAACAGCAGATAGGTGCGATCGCTGTAGGGTGAACCCTGTGCGCCTGCTGCATTGCTGACCACCGCGGCGTGGGCATGTGCGCGCGTCAAGGCCAGTGCGAGCAGGAGCATGGCTGCCAGGCAGGTGAGCCCGTCCACCCAGAAGAGGCCGCTGTAGCCCCAGCCTACGATGATCGCTCCACCCAACGCAGGGCCCATGCTGAAGCCCAGGTTGATCGCCAGCCGGATCAGTGTGATGGCCCGTGTGCGCTGCTCAGGTGCTGCATAGCTGCGGATGGCCACGAACATGGCGGGGCGAAAGCTGTCGGCCAGGACCATCAACACGAAGATCGCAGCGCAGAACGGCCAGAAGCCTTGCACGTATTGGAGGCCGATGAACGCCAGACCCGAGGTCAAGAGCGATCCGACCATGACATCGTAGTAACCGATGCGGTCGGCGAGCCGTCCTCCCAGCCACGCACCCACTACCGAGCCCGCGCCGAAACAGCTCATCACCCACCCCACTTCCTCCAGGGAAAGACCGCGGTCCTTGGTGAGGTAGAGCGACAGGAAGGGAATGACCATGGTCCCGGCCCGGTTGATGAAGGTGACCAGGGCCAGCAGCCATATCGCACGATCAAAGCCGCGGAACGAGTCGACGTAGAATCGGAACAGGCGAAGGGCCATTATTGCGCGAAGGAACTGCTTTCCCCGTTGCTGCACCTTCCGTCCGGCACTACGGACAGCCACCGCGCTTCACCGCCTGCACACCAGCCCGCCAGGCAGCACACTTGTTCGGATACGTGCGCCCATCGCATCCACATACAGGATCCCACTCCAGGGTACAGGGGCCATC
>JALOLX010000185.1 GCA_025455765.1 Flavobacteriales bacterium
ACGGTGGCGGCCTTACCGGTCAGGCCATCCACGTAGAGCACATCGGAGGCAGGCGAGGGGAAGGCGCGCATGGGGACGGCCGCCGCTTCATCCACACCTACAATGTCCGAAGGATCCATACGCACCAACTGATGGGTGGTGGCGTTCACGTACCAGATGCGGCCGTCGGGCCCCACCTTCACACCCATGATACCGGGCGCACCCGTGGCGATGCGGCCCACCTCGGCCACCTCTGCTCCACTCAGGTCATACAACACGATGTCGCCGGTGGTATGGTCGCTCACGATCATGTGATCGCCCACGAGATCGATGCCCGACGGTCCGACCAGCCCCGCATCCACGATCACCTCCCATTCGTAGTTGACCACCCGGGTGTACTCCACATAGCTCTCCCACGGACCGAAGGTGGCCGCTCCAGCGTTCGAGCCGCTGCGCGTGTTCATCCGCAGCACACGTTGGCCACCATGGTCCACCACGTATAACCAGCCGGTGTTCTTGTCCATCACGCAGTGCGATACCACGTGGTCGTTGGGGTCGCGGGTGATGCTGAAGGCATCGTAGCGCCGGATCAGGGCATCGCCGTGGTAGCTCTGGCCCGGACCATGGTCCTCGCGGAAGTCGTTCATCACCACATCGCACCACCCAATAGCGGTTCCAGTGGTCGTGTGCGATGCCCTGGCTGCGTGGGTTCACATGCAGCATATCGAGGTGGCTGCCCAAGGGTCCGAACTGGTTCTGGGCATAGATCGCAGGGTCGCTGCTCCAGAGCGTGGGGCCCGTGAAGGGGTCGCCACCGTTCTGGTTGGCATCGAAGATCCCCGGGCTGGTGGCGAAGTTGCCGTTGTCACCCATGGCGATGGCGGTGGGCAGGCTCATGAAGTGCCAGGCGTTCGGGTCGCGCTGCCACAGGAAGGTCATCTCCGGCGCACCGGGTTCGAAGAAGCGCACGGTGCTTCCGCCGGACTGCGCTACGTCTTTGTTGATCACCCACAGTTCGTTGCGGTCGCGGTCGGGGTGGAAGTCGAGGTCGCGCGGTACGAGCAGGTCCTCGTCGTCATCGGCCACCACGGTCAACAGCGGTTCTGCTGCGAGGTATTCGGCGATGCGGTCGGGGATGGCCGGGAACACCTTGACGATGGATGTCCGTGCATCATTGGCCGGTGCCTGGTCCGCTCCTCCATTGATGTTCGAGGCCCATACTTCCAGCTCGAAGGTGCCCGAAGAGTTGGGTGCCCATGCCGTGGTATGTGCGAACTCGTAGGTGCCGGCGGCAGCGAGCGTGATGCCTTCAATGGCTTCAGCCACGTCCGCACCACCGTTGATGCGATAGTTGAGCGTGAAGCTCTGAACGGAGGTGGTACCCAGGTTGGTGAGCACTCCACGCACGGTGACCGGTACACCTTCTTCGGCAAAGAGCGCGGTGGTGAGCTTGGTCACGCTCAGGTCGATCGCCTGCGGGGGCAACGCGGTGAACACGTGCTGCAAGTTCGGGCCCTGTCCGCTGAAGGTGGCCGTGGGCACGCCGTTCACGAACACCGTGAAGGACGCATGCCCATCGCCATAGCTATCTACGGAATGGATGGTGTAGTTGGCCCCTTCCACCAGACACCATGGACCTTCGCTGATGGTGATGTTGTTGCCATATCCCCCCGGGATGCTCAGATCGGTGTTGCCGTCGGTACAGTCCAGGGAGGGATTGCCCCCGACGAAGATCGGGTCAGAACCACACGGCGTTGTGCCTTCCGCAAGCTCCCAATAGGTCTCGTTGCCGTAGGCATCGGTGATCACGTCGATGGTCACTTCCACTTCACCAGCGGGACATTGTGCGAGTGCACCGGGCACGCCAAGTACGATGAAGAGCAGCGCGTAAAGTGTTCGGTTCATGAGGGTAGTGTTAAAGGCAGGGCGTGAATGTAAATCACGGAGCAGGGGATCCCGCGGTAGATCCATGAACGCATGAGCGCGCCCGATGGATCATTGTGAAGGACCCGACGGATCGGGATGGCGATGAACGGAGCTGCTGGTGCGCCTACCGACCGAAGTGCTCCTCCATGAAGAGCTGCACGCTGCGGTTGAAGAGCTCCGGCACTTCCAGGTTCGTCAAATGCCCGGCTCCCGGAAGCACCGCCAACCGGGCACCGGGCATGGCGTCGGCCATCACCTGACTGGTGGGCAGGGGCATCAGCGTGTCGTGCTCCCCGGTGATGATCAGCGCAGGCACCTTGAGTCGCTGAAGGACGGGGAGCCGGTCAGGGCGTTGGGCCATGCCCAGTGCGGTGGCGGCAACGGTCTCCGGTTTCTGGCGGGCGATAATGCGAGTGACAAGTTCGGCTACTGCGGGTCGTTCCGTGCGGGTGGCCTCGCTCAACAGGTTGGGCACCATGCCACGCGCGATCACCTCCATGCCCTTCTCTCGGGCGTTCTGTGCCATGGCATGTCGTGCGGCCACACCGTCCTCATCGTCGGCATTGCTGCGCGTGTTGCACAGGATGATCCCGGCGAGCCGCTCCGGCCACCGCTCGGCAAAAGCCATGGCGATGTAGCCGCCCATGCTCAGTCCGCAGAGCACCACGCGCTCAATACCGCGTGCATCGAGCATCTCCTTGATGTCGGCCGCGTGCGAGCGCATGGGCATGATGGCGGGTAGCTCACGGGCATCTGCACCAAAGCCACGCAGGTCCTCGGCGATCACCTCCAAGGTCGGCGAAAGTGCGGTCACTTGAGGAGCCCACATGCCCGCATCCAACGGGAAGCCATGGATCAGGACCAGGGGAGGTGCGTGCTGCATGCTGCAAAGGTCAGGAGTGGGAATTCGGTTCTTTACATGCAGTTAACATTCGGCGAACCGATCTTTGTTCATCGCCATGCTCCTTCAACGCCTCCTGATCCTGTGCATTGTGGTCCCGTTCTCCGCTGTTCAGGCGCGCGAGTATGAGGTGCCCGTGAACGATGTGGCGGGCTTCTTCGCGAAGTTGCCGGAGGATGCTACGTTGGTCCGGTTCTGCGCCGCTGCCCTGTACCGCTGCGAGACGGACATCGTCCTCCCGGCCCGCCAGCTCCTCATCATCGATGGGTGCGGCGCGCGGCTTACGCTGGGGGCGGGGTCCCATGGGTTCACCACCCGGGTGGCCGATCAGAAGGCTGCCCTGGTCCATACCGCATCGCGGTATACCATCCGCGACTTCGCTGCGATCGAAGGCGGACGCAAGGCCATCGACCTCAAGGCCACGCTGAACAGCACCATCACCAACTGCCGCTTCACCGGCCAGACCGAAGCGGCCATCGATCTGCGCTTCTGCCTCATGGCGCGCATCCAGAACGTACTCGTTACCAACCCGCGCGACAAGGGCATCGTGCTGCGGCAGGGTGATTGGCCCGGTGCCACGGCCACCAACAGCCAGAGCAACAGCAGTGTGATGGAGCAGTGCCGGGTGTATTGCACAGCCACCACCACGGCCGCCTTCACCATCCTCAACAGCGGCGGCGTGCGGCTGCAGGATTGCATCAGCGAAGGGGCCGCGCCGCAGTACGACGTGTTCCTCAGCGCACGCATGGATGGCGATGAAGAGCGCACGGCCAACAACCCCGTGGTGAAGTCCTTCCACGCCTCGAACCTGCATGTGGAGCACAGCTGCCGCACAGCATCCCTGCACATCAACATGCCCAACAAGGCGGTGGTCGATCTGCAGAACATCTACTGGAACGGCAAGCAGATCGCCCCGGTCATCCGGTATATGAGCGGCCAAGTGTACCTGCACGACATCGGCTGGTGGGATGCCAGTTTCCACATCGCTACGCGCGTCAGTGCCCCTCGCCTTCATGTGGAACGCTGTCCCAGCGCGCTGTTCATCACCAGCGATAAGAACGCATCACCGGTGCAGGCCGGTGTGCTGCGGCTGGCCGATCCGATCGAGGGCAACTCCGAACTGAGCCTGGGGCAGGTGCGTGTGCTCCACCCCACACGGTAAGCTGCTATCTTGGGCAGATGAACGTTCCTTCCAAAGCCCTGTGGTACATCGCGCTGGCTTACGGCTTCTCGTGGGCGGTGTCAGGCGCGGGCATCGCCATGGGTGTTACCACTGCCAGTGGCCTGGCCTACATGCTGGTGGCTGGCATTACCATGCTCGGACCGGCCATTGCCGCGTTGGTGCTCCAACGCTTCCGTGATCGTGCTCCGCTCACCGAACTGGGTCTTGGTTTTACAGGCACCAAGTGGTCGGTGGTGGGTCTTACCGTGCTGCTTGGTGTCCTCATCATGCCTGGTCTGTTGCTGGTGCTGGAAGTACTTGGCGATGGCGCCGGGTTCGCGGGGTTCGGGGAAGTGAACATGAGCCGTGACGCGCTCATGAACACCTTGCGTGAACTGGCCGGCGATGTGGTCCCTACCGAGAGCCTGGAACGCCAGCTTGCCCTGCTTGAGCGCTTTCCGCCGTTGCTCATCCTAGGCATGATCCTCGGCGCATCGGTCCTCGCGGCCTGCTCGTTCAACCTGCCGTTCATGCTGGGCGAAGAGCTGGGGTGGCGCGGCTACCTCTGGCTGCACCTCAAACAGTGGTCCGGATTGCGACGTGTGCTGTTCACCGGGGTGGTCTGGGGGCTGTGGCATGCCCCGCTCATCGCCGTGGGCCACAACTATCCGGGCCATCCGGTCAGCGGCATCGGCATGATGGTACTGCTGTGCGTGGCGATGGCGTTACTGTTCGACTGGACACGTACCCGCAGCGGCAGCATCTGGTCATCGGCCGTGTTGCACGGCATCATCAACGGCAGCGCAGGCGCAAGC
>JALOLX010000186.1 GCA_025455765.1 Flavobacteriales bacterium
GGGAGGGGACGGTCGGCGTCGCGTACTTCGCCGTTCACTTTGGCGCTGAGCACGTTGCGTGCCAGGCCCTCGCTGATGCTCCGGGCCACGTCCATCGCGGTGGTGCCGGGAGCGTACTGCCGGACCGATCCGTCCGGTAGGGTGATGTTGATCATGGGGTCGCGCCACGGTTCCGATACGAGGGGAGCCGTTGCGGGCCGCGAAGGTAGCTGAATGTCAGTGAAGTGGAACGTGCAGACCGATGAGCACACCTAAGTCCTCGGTCTTTGTCGGCTCGGCGCTACAGATCATCCTCAATGCCAGTAAGAACGATATTCAGTCCCTATGCAGGTCAGTTCATGTTAGCCCCTGCATATCAACGCCGCTCTGAGCTACTGACCACCTTGATCTCTTTGTGCTGTTCGAAGGTTCATTGTAGTTCGGCTATGAACGAACCCAAGGGTGGACCGGGGCTACCTTCAAGACGGGTTATCCAACTCGCTCGACAGCAAGTTTTCGCAAGGGGGCCAAATGATTTACTAGAATGGCCCAAACGGTCATATCGTCCGTAGCATCGTAGGAGTGGACCAGACGGTTCCTGAAGGCCCGGATCTTTTGGCCATCCTCGATCGTGTCGTTCGGGTCAAGCATCATCAGTTTATTAATGGCTTCCCCGATAATGATCAACCTTCGTTCCACAGCATCCTTTACGGTTATCGAAGTGGAGTACTGCTCATATGTGGTAATGCCTTGCAAGTGGATGTCTATCGCATCCAATGCGAGCAGAACATCAGACCAATACTTGCGCTTGGTTTCCATCGTACACAAGCACTTTGGTCCGTTCGATCGCCTCACGCATGACCGGGTTCTTCACTGAGCGCATGGTCAAGAGGTCCACGCGGCGGCCGAAAAAAGCCTCCAATTTGTCCCACAGGTCGAGCATGAGCTCGCCGAAGGTGAGCGGGTCACGCGCTTTCAGTTCCACTACCAGGTCCACATCGCTTTCCCCGTGGAACGGTCCATGCACAGATGAACCGAATGCGTGTAGCGACGCCACCTGATGCTCTACGCATAGGCGCTTGAAGCCCTCCGGGTCGCGGGAGATAAGCTCTCTGAGCATACGTCAAAGGTAGTGTGTTCATGCACGGCCTGGTGCATTGGTGCAGCTTTGCGCACACGTCTTTACTGCCTCCGCCAGCTACCTCACCACCCCTGCGGCGCCTGATCGCAGTGGATCAAGATAAGCTCCTCGGTGCTTTGGTCACCCAGGTCGTGCGCGCTGTGCAAGGCATGGCAGGCCTCCTGCACACGGTCCATGCGGAAGAGCACCAACGCGAGCTGCACATAAGCCTCGCTCAACATGGGGTCGAGCGTCACGGCCTTTTCCAGGTCGGCGAGGGCAGGGGCGTCCATGTGCATGCTGGCCAGCACGATGCCGCGGTTGCACCAGGCCTGCGCATCCAACGGGGCGATGCTCACAAGGCGGTCGTAGGTCTGCTTGGCCGATACACGGTCCTCGCGCGCCACTTGCTGGGCACCGATGAGGAACAAGGCGTGTTCTGCAGCAGGACCCGTGGGACGGATGGCGAGGATGCGCTCCAGGTCGGGGAGGGCCTGCGTATGCTGACCCAGGGCGATGTGCGATTCGGCGCGGCGCAGCAAGGCGTGTACATCGGTGGCGTCCAACGTAAGGCTGCGTTCCAGATCGGCGAGGGCGCCGCTGTGGTCGCCGCTCTGCTGACGGTTCACCGCCCGGTAGTACCAGGTGCGGGGATCATCGGGTGAAGCAGCGGTGGCCGCCGTGAAGGCACGTTCTGCCGTGGCGTGGTCGGCCTTGCGCAGGGCGCTCAAGCCGGCAAGCATGTCGGCGTTGTCATCCTGGGCCAGCGTGGGGAGCACCAGTGCGGCGGAGAGGAGCAGGGCGTAGGTTCTCATGCGCGACGTTGTACGTGGCCCGCGCCGGAATGTTCGCATCGCACGGTGGATAAGTCGCCCGCCGTGCTCCAACGGCCCCGCCATGCCGCCGGTAGTTTTGGCCCGCATCCCCGCATCCATGTTGCTGAACAGCGAAGCCATTCACGAGGAACTCGGCTACCTCCTCCTGCGCATCACCGCCGGTGGTACCATGATCTGGCAGCACGGCTGGCCCAAGCTGGCCAACTTCGCCGAGCGCATGGATTCCTTCGCCGACCCCTTCGGCCTGGGTAGTGCCCTGTCCCTGGTGCTGATCGTGTTCGCTGAAGTGGTCTGCGCCGGACTGGTGGTGCTGGGCCTGTGGACCCGCGCTGCGCTGATCCCGCTGATCATCGGCATGGCCGTCATCGCCTTCATGGTGAAGGGCGACGCGGACTTCAAGGAGAAGGAACTGGCGTTGGTCTACCTCTTCGCCTTTGTCACCCTGCTCTTCACCGGAAGCGGCCGCTTCGCCATCGACCGCATCTCGTTCAACTGATCAGCGCAGGCGCGACATCCCGCCGTCCACGCCGATCACCTGTCCGCTGATCCAGCCCGCGTCGGGACCCAGCAGGAACGCACCCATCGCTGCGATGTCCGCCACGGTACCGGCCCGCTTCAAGGGGTGACGGTCACCGGCGGCCTTCACCTTCTCGGGGGTGTTCATCAAGCGCTCGGCAAGCGGGGTGTCGGTGAGGCTGGGGGCGATGCAGTTGACCCGCACGGTGGGCGCCCATTCGGCGGCCAGGCTGCGCGAAAGCCCTTCCACACCGGCCTTCGCAGCGGCCACCGAGGCATGGAACGGCATGCCCTGACCCACGGCCACGGTGCTGAACAGCAACAAGGAGGAGCCCGGCACCCGCTTCAAGCGATCGGCCGTGGCCTGTGCCGCGCGGAACGCTCCCACCAGGTTCACCTCCAGCGCGGCCCGGAGGTCCTCCACACGGATGCTGCGGAAGGGCTTCAGGTCGATGCTGCCCGGGCAGTACGCCACCCCGCTCAGTGCTTCGGGCAAGCGGTCCAGCGGCAAGCCTTCGGCCACCACATCGGCATGCAGGTGTTCCACTGCGCCGGCCGGCCCTTCGCTGCTGCGCGATACGGTGATCACCGGAAGTCCTTGTGCGATGAGGCGTTCAGCGATGCCACGGCCGATGCCGCGACCGGCACCGATGATGAGGTAGGGAGCGGAGGTCATGGCGGAACAACGGCCAACACCCCGGTGCTGTTCACCAGTCGCTGGCGGCAGTGGTGCGGTAGCGGTCGGGGGGGAGGGAGCGCCGCAGCAAGCGGTCCATGCTGCCCCATTGCTCGCGGCGCACGCCGAACACCAGGCGTTCACCGGTGGCGCGCAGGAATTGCAGCGGGGCCAGGCGCTCGGCGTTGGGGCTGCCCAGTTGCACGCGCTGCAGGTCGGTCCACGCGAAGGGTACAGCAAGCGTCTCCAATCGGTCCTTCAGCCGCACCAGCAGCCCACCTTGCCGCACCTCCAGGCTGCAGAAGCGGCGGTCCTCATCCCGGTCGATGCGCGCCAGGATGGAGCCCGGTGCGTCGAGCAACTGGAAGCGGTACGACCCGGTGCCGCCCCGACGCACGCCTTCCCAGAACCCAAAGGGCTTGCCGCAGATGCCATCCACCGCGCGGCGCACCTTGGGGTCGTTGTAGCTGATGTTGTAGAGCTCCATCGTTGGTTGAACAGCGGGCGTGGGTCGTTGTTCGAGCCGTTGTGCAGGTGACCTTATCTTCGGTCCGCGTCATAAGGGCGCAACGCTTTTTCAACCCCTCTGAACTGAACCGAACATGCTGGATAACCTGCTTCCCCTGCTGAAGGACAAGGTCGGCGCCGACCTGATGAACAAGGTGGGCCTCGACGCCTCCAAGACCGATGGCGCCCTCAACGCCGCTTCCTCCACCGTCACCGAACTGCTCGGCGGCAAGGGCATCGACATGAGCACCGTGCTCAACCTCTTCTCCAAGGACGACAACACCCCCGGTGCCAACGACCTGCTCGGCCAACTGGGCCAGAACTACTTGGGCAAGCTCACCGGCCAGGTGGGCCTCGATGCCGCCAAGGCCAACAGTGTGAAGGACATGGTGATCCCCGCCATCACCGCCCTGCTCACCGACAAGATCGGCGGCAACGCTGGCGCGCTCACCGGACTGCTCGGCAACCTCGGCGGTGGCGGCGACATCGCCGACATGGCCAAGGGCATGCTCGGCAAGCTCTTCAAGTAAGATCCAAGGAACGACCACGGTGGAAGGGGCTTTGCGGCCCCTTCTTCGTTGGGTTGGGCGCCTTCCTGCGCATTGCTTTAACCACGG
>JALOLX010000187.1 GCA_025455765.1 Flavobacteriales bacterium
CTCGAGAAGGTCCAGCGACCCGACTTCCTGTGGATCGGCTGCAGCGATAGCCGGGTGCCGGCCAATGAGATCACCGGCACACAGCCAGGGGAGATCTTCGTACACCGCAACATCGCCAACATGGTGGTGCACACCGACCTCAACCTGCTGAGCGTGTTGCAGTATGCGGTGGAATACCTCAAGGTGAAGCACGTCATCGTATGCGGCCACTACGGCTGTGGTGGTGTTCAGGCGGCCATGACCCATCAATCGTTGGGGCTGATCAATAAGTGGTTGCGCAACATCAAGGACGTGTATCGCTTGCATCAGGCCGAAGTGGATGCACAACCCACCGAACAAGCCCGGTTCGACCGGATGGTGGAGCTGAACGTGGAGGAACAGGTGCATGACCTGATGAAGACCAGCATCATCCAACGCGCATGGAAAGAGCGCGGGGGCCCAAGCCTGCACGGCTGGGTGTACCGCTTAAGCGATGGCCTGGTGCATACGGTGTGCGAGATCCCGGCCGGTTCCACCATCGACCCCATCTACCGCTTCGACAACCTGGACGAACCAGAGCGGTGATGTCGGAGCGATCCGATGGAGGCCGAACTTCGCCCCCATGGACAGCGCCCTGCTCAACGCCAACCTGACGAACCCCACGCTGCTCTTCTTCCTGCTCGGCATCATCGCCAAGCTGGTGAAGAGCGACCTGGAGGTACCGGCCACCAGCGCCAAGTTCATCAGCCTTTATCTGCTCTTCGCCATCGGCTTCAAGGGTGGTCAGGAACTGGCGCACAGCACCATCGATGGCACCATCGTGGCTTCCCTGCTGTTCGGCATGGCCATCGCCGCGGCCATACCGTTCTATGTCTTCTTTCTGCTGAAGGACAGGCTCGGTGCGCAGAACGCAGGTGCCATCGCTGCGGCATACGGTTCGGTGAGCGCGGTGACCTTCGTGGCGGCCACAGGCTTTTTGGAGACGCGCGAAATGACCTTTGGCGGGCACATGGTGGCTATCATGGCCTTGATGGAGAGCCCGGCCATCATTGTGGGCATGGTATTGTTGAAGCGCTATGACCGTGAGGCGACCGACCACGCCTCGTTGGGCCAGGTGATCAAGCACAGCCTCACCAACGGCAGTGTGCTTCTGCTCATTGGCAGCCTGGCCATCGGTCTGGTGGCGGATGCGAAGCAGGCGCAAGGCATCAAGCCCTTCACCACGGACATCTTCAAGGGCTTCCTGGCGATCTTCCTGTTGGAGATGGGCATGGTCACAGCGGCACGCTTCGGCGCGTTCCGCAAGTACGGTCTGCCAGCGAGCGCCACGGCCGTGCTCATCCCCTTGATGAACGGATGTCTCGTGGCCTGGGCGAGCGGTTTCATCACTGCAGAGGTGGGCGACCGCTTCATGTTCGCTGTGCTAGCGGCCAGTGCCAGCTACATCGCCGTACCTGCTGCCATGCGCCTCGCCGCACCCAAGGCCGACCCAGGCCTCTACATCCCCATGGCACTGGGCATCACCTTCCCCTTCAACCTCATGGTCGGCATGCCGGTCTACTTCGCGATCGTCACGACTTTGTGAAAAGGAGTTAAGTAATACTATACCATTGATTTAGTATTACTAACTTTGGCCCCGCCATGAGGGCCGAAGCACACCTCGTTCTCAAGCCGGAACCAGCGTTGTCCTTGAAGGACCCGATGGGCAGTGCGCTTGGCCAGGTGTTGTTGGTGGATGGGCTGGGATTGATGCTGGAGCTCGGATACGAGGCGTTCACCTTCCGCAAGCTGGCCGAGCGAAGCGGCACCACGGAGGTCACTGTGTACAAGTACTTCGCCAACAAGCAGCGGCTGTTGCAGTACTACTTCCAGCTCTATTGGCTGTGGCTGCGTCAGCTGGGTGCGCAGCAGGTGGAACGACACAGCGACCCGCGCAAAGCATTGGCGGGCATCGTGGAAGCGCTCTGTGGTGTATGGCCACGCACCTTACCTGCCGTGCAGTTGGATCCATCAGCCCTGCGCCAATTGGTCATCGCTGAAGGCATGAAGAGCTATCTGCACAAGCAGGTGGATGCGGACAATGCACAGCGCTTGTTCCAGCCCTACAAAGCATTGAGCGCATTCGTTGCAGAACGGCTGGTGGCCTGCCGTGCCGATGTGCCCTGGCCACGCTCCTTCGCCACCACGGTCATCGAAATGGCGCACTCCCTGCCCTTTGCCATGGAGCACCTGCCCTCGCTCACGGAACTGAGCAGCCGCAAGGACCTGAAACACCTGGCGCAGCATCTGCTGCACCGCACCATCACCTACCTCGATCACGCACAACCCATCAAGCGATCATGAGCAAACGCATCACTGTAGCGGCCGGCGACGGCATTGGACCCGAGATCACCCAAGCTGTACTGCGCATTCTGGAGGCCGCCAACTGTGGCTTGGAATACGACCACATCGAAGTGGGGGAAAAGGTCTACCTCAGTGGCAACAGCAGCGGCATTCCGGCAGAAGCCTGGGATACGCTCCGCCGCAACCCGGTCTTCCTCAAGGGGCCCATCACCACCCCCCAAGGCTCAGGCTACAAGAGCCTCAACGTAACCATCCGCAAGACCCTCGGCCTGTACGCCAATGTGCGCCCCTGCCGCAGCTATGACCCTTACGTACGCACCAAACATCCCACGATGGACGTGGTCGTGGTGCGCGAGAACGAAGAGGACCTTTACGCCGGCATTGAACACCGCCAGACCACCGACGTGTTCCAGTGCCTGAAGATCGTGAGCCTGCCCGGCACCGAGAAGATCATCCGGTATGCCTTTGAGTATGCGCACGCCAACGGCCGCAAGAAGGTGACCTGCCTGGTGAAGGACAACATCATGAAGGTCACCGATGGCATGTTCGCCGACATGTTCCGCCGCATCGGCAAGGAATACCCGGGCCTGCAGCAGGAGGTGCAGATCATCGACATCGGTACGGCGCGCGTGGCCACACAACCCGATCGCTATGATGTGATCGTCACCCTCAACCTCTACGGCGACATCATCAGCGACGTGACCGCAGAGCTCACCGGCAGCGTAGGTATGGCGGGCAGTGCCAACATCGGCGACCGCATCAGCATGTTCGAGGCCATCCACGGCAGTGCGCCGGACATCGCCGGTCAAGGCCTTGCCAACCCCAGTGCCATGCTCAATGCCGCGTGCATGATGTTGGTGCACCTTGGTCTTCCCGAGAAAGCCGAAGCCATCCAGAACGCGTGGCTGTGCACCTTGGAGGACGGACTGCACCCTGGCGACATCTACCAGGAGGGCATCTCCAAGAAGCGCGTGGGCACCATCGAATTCGCCGATGCCGTGATCGAACGCCTCGGTCGCAAGCCGCAGCAATTGAAGAGCGTGGAGATGAAGCAGGGCACGGCACTGAACTTCACGTATGACCGCCCTGTGGTGAAGCGCGAGCTCTGCGGCGTGGATGTCTTCGTCTGCGATGCCACCAGCTCGCCGGACGAACTCGCTCAGCGTCTGCGCAAGGCCTCGCATGGCATGCTGCAACTGAAGCTCATCACCAACCGCGGTGTGAAGGTGTGGCCGGAAGGCTTCCCCGAGACCTTCTGTACCGACCACTGGCGTTGCCGCTTCGTGGGGCCCGACGTCAACATTGCGGACAACAAGGCCACCTACATGCCCATCGGCCAGCGCCAGATCGTGCAGATGCTGCACCTGTTGACCGAGGCTGGCATCGACGTGATCAAGACCGAGAACCTCTACCTGTTCGACCACGTGCGCGGCTTCTCGCTGGGCCAGGGCGAATAGGAACACGCACGCATGAGCGCTCCGTCCGGCGAACCTCCAGCGGGCCTCGAACGCTTCCGCGGGCGTGTGCTTGGGGTGGCGAGCATGCACGGCAAAGAGCGGGTCATCGGTCCGGCACTGATGGCCCGCCTGCCACTTGCAGAGGTCATCGCCATCCCCGATCTGGACACCGACCGCTTCGGCGCGTTCAGCGGTGAGGTGGAGCGCGGCACCGACCCCCGCACGGCCTGCGCACACAAGGCACGGCATGGCGCCGAGGCTTCCGGCCTCGACCTGGTGATCGCCAGCGAAGGGAGCTTCGTCCCCTATCCGCCCGCTCCGTTCATGTCCTGCGATGAAGAGTGGCTGGTGCTGCTCGATGTACGTGACGGCACCGAAGTGGCCCATCGCCACGTCTCGCTGGACACCGTGTTCGGCGGCGAGGTGTGTGGCAGTGA
>JALOLX010000188.1 GCA_025455765.1 Flavobacteriales bacterium
CAAGCCGGTGTAGGTGGCCGGGTTGCTGCGTGGCGTGCGCCCGATGGGGCTTTGGTCCACCTCGATGACCTTGTCGATGTGCTCCAGGCCCTTCACGCTACGGTAGGGCAGGGGCTGGGCCTCGCTGCGATGATAGTGCTTGCTGAGGATCGGGTAGAGCGTGTCGCTGATCAGCGTGCTCTTGCCGCTACCGCTCACCCCGGTCACGCAAATGAACTTTCCCAACGGCAGGGTAAGGTCCACATCCTTAAGGTTGTGGCCGCTGGCCCCCAACAGCTGGATCTGCTTGCCATTGCCGGTCCGGCGCTGCGTGGGCACAGGGATGCTGAGATCACCACGGAGGTACCGCGCCGTGGTGCTTTCGCCCTGCACCAGTTCGCGCGGGTCGCCCTGTGCCACGATGCGGCCGCCATGTTCACCCGCACCAGGGCCGATGTCGATGAGGTGGTCCGCGCTCATCATCATCTCGCGATCGTGTTCCACCACCAGCACACTGTTGCCGCCATCGCGCAGTTCCCGCAGGCTGCCGATCAGGCGGCGATCGTCGCGGGGGTGCAGGCCGATGCTCGGTTCGTCCAGGATGTAAAGGACACCGGTGAGCTGACTGCCGATCTGGGTGGCCAGGCGGATGCGTTGTGCTTCACCCCCGCTCAGCGTGCGTGCGCTGCGGTCAAGGGTGAGGTAGTCCAGGCCCACATCCAGCAGGAAGCGCGTGCGGCTGGTGATCTCCTTGACCACTTCATGTGCGATCAGGGTCTGCTTCTCGTCCAGATGCCCATGGAGGCCTTCCATCTCAGCATGCAGGGCGGAGATGCTCAGGCTGGCCAGCTCAAAGATGTTGCGGCCGTGCAGCTTGAAGTGGAGCGCATTCTGCTTCAACCGCGCCCCGTTACAACTGGGGCACGTGACCATGTGGGTGAAGTTGGCGGCCCATTTCTGTGCAGCCTTGGTGCCATCATTGGCCTGCTCCATCACAAAGGGAATGATCCCCTCGAACTGCACGTTGCGGTCGCTCAGGCCGATGCTGCTGCTCACGCGCAAGGGTTCGTCCATTCCATTGAGCAGGGCCGAGATCACTGCATCGTCCATCTCCGCCACAGGGCTGTCCAGGTCGTGACCGAACTGCTGGAGCACGGCCTCCAATTGCTTGAAGATCCAATTGCTCTTGTAAGCACCCAGCGGCAGGAAGGCCCCACGACGAAGGCTCTTGCTGCGGTCCGGTACGATCTTGTCCAGGGCGATCTCTGTTACCTGGCCGAGTCCGCTGCACTTCGGACATGCACCGTAGGGGCTGTTGAAGCTGAAGAGGTTGGGCTCGGGCTCTTCGTACGCGATGCCACTGGTGGGGCACATCAGATGGCGGCTCAGGTAGCGCGGTTCATGCTGATCCACGCCTACCACCATCAGCGAACCCTTGCCGTATTTCATGGCCGTGACACAGGTGTCGGCCAGGCGCTTGGCATTGGCAGCGCTCACCTTCAGGCGGTCCACCACCAGTTCAATATCGTGGAGTTTGTAGCGGTCCAGCCGGGGACGGTCGCTGATGTCGATCACCTTGCCGTCCACACGCGCCCGCAGGAAGCCTTGGCGAAGCAGTTGCTCGAAGAGCTCCTTGTAGTGGCCCTTGCGACCACGTACCAAAGGCGCCAGCACCAGCACTTCGCGTCCGGCGTGTTCGGTGAGGATGAGGTCCTGGATCTGCTTGTCGGAGTAGCGCACCATGCGCTCGCCGGTCACATGGCTGTAGGCTTCGCCGGCGCGGGCGTAGAGCAGGCGCAGCAGGTCGTACACCTCGGTAATGGTGCCCACGGTGCTGCGCGGGTTGCGGCTGATGGTCTTCTGCTCGATCGCGATCACCGGACTGAGGCCTGTGATGGAATCCACGTCGGGCCGCTCAATGGCTCCAAGGAACTGGCGCGCATACGCGTTGAAGGTCTCGATGTATCGGCGTTGTCCTTCGGCATGGATGGTGTCGAAAGCGAGGGAGCTTTTGCCACTGCCGCTAAGGCCGGTGATCACCACCAGCTGATCGCGCGGGATGCGCACATCGATGCCTTTGAGGTTGTGCACCCGCGCACCGAGCACATCGATGTACTCCTGTTCATCGGTGTTGGATGCGGTGGGTGTGGGGGACGCCTTCCTGCTTCGTGCCATCGTCACTCGTCGTTGCTCACCACCGCATCAAAGTCCTCCGCTGGCAGCAACAGCGTGTAGCTGCGGCGTTGTGTGTTGCTTAGCTTGGTGGAGCGCAGCCAAGGGTTCAGCAGCTTCAAGGTGCGGTAGTCCGTGCCTTGCTCCCGGGCGAACGCTGCCAGGTCAGGTACCGGACCGCTCACCGTGATGCTGCGGGTTCGGTAGGGAGCGTACAGGTCGCGTTCGCGCAGGTGGAAGCCATACCGCTGTGGATCGCGGATGATCTCCTTCATGGCGAGGATGCGGAACACGTAGCGGGAGGTCTCTTCGGGTAGTTGCAGGTTGAAGTAGCCTTCGTTCCCTTGCCGTTCCAGCTGTCGGGCCACGCCTTCCGGACCGAGGTTGTAACTGGCTGCCGCCAGCGCCCAGTCACCGTACTGGTCGTAGGAGCGCTTCAAGTAGCGGGCGGCCGCCTCGGTGCTCTTCTCCATGTGGTACCGTTCATCCACCTCATCGTTCACTTCCAGCCCATAGGCGGTGGCGGTGGCCTTCATGAACTGCCAGGGACCCGCAGCACCGGCAGGTGAGACAACATTGGTGAAGCCGCTCTCCACCAAGGCGATGTACTTCATATCGTCAGGTACGCCCGCCTTGGAAAGGATATCGCTCACCAGCGGGAACCAACGATGGGCGCGCTTATGCAGCAGAACGGTATTGCTCTGCCAGTAGGTGTTCACCAGCAGCTCCCGGTCCAGTCGCTCGCGTACATCGAGGCGCTCCATGGGTACTGGCTGGCCACAGAACTCGAGGCTGTTGGGAAGCGTGAGCGAAAAGACCTTGTAGTTGTCGTTGAAGTGCCGCTGATGATCCAGGTCACTGTTCTCCGACGAGGTGGAGTAGGTGAACAGGTGCACACCCAAGCCAGCGCAAAGCAGAACCAGGCTCCACGCCGCAGTGCGGAGGACCATACGGAGCGGTTCGGTGAGGTTCATTTGCGTGCGTGCCGGGTACGCTGGGTGAGTGCGAAGAGCGTGCCGAAGAGGAGCACCGCGTACCCAACGTACAGAACGGTGTGGATGTTCCCCCAGACCGGGATATAGCGGGAAGCCACAAAGACGAGGAAGACGTTGAGCAAGGAAAGGCCTACGAAAGTGAGGGCCACTTGCGCATCGCTGAGGCCGGCATAGCTGAGGTGGTGCGTGGTATGGTCACGTCCGCCCACGAAAGGTGACGTACCGCGAGCGATGCGGTTGATGGAGACGATGGTGGTATCCACGATGGGCAGCAAGAATGCGATCAGGGGCATGACGATCTGGCGCGGCATTTCCCACGCACCGACGACGGATGGGGTGTTCCAGAGGAAGCGGATACCGAGGTATGCCAGGAAAACACCAAGGAATTGGCTGCCGGTATCGCCCATGTACATGCGGGACGGATGCCAGTTAAAAAAGAGGAAGCCGGCCAGTGAGGCCATCACACCGATGATGAGCACAGTATGTACGGTCTCATCGGCGTGCAACACCTGCATCTGTACAAGCACGGCACTCAGTACGCCGATGCTTACACTGGTGGTGATGCCGTCCATGTTATCGAGCATGTTGATGGAGTTCATCATACCCACGACCCACAGGATGGTCAGGAGGTGATCCATCCACGGCGTCCCAAAGAGGTCAATGGATGTGCCGGAGACGATGAGGAGAACACCACAGGATACCTGTACCAGGAATTTGAGGAGCGGGCGGGTGTTATAGGCATCATCAGCGAGCCCCATGAGAAATCCAAGGGAGGTGGAGGCGAGCAGGCCAAAGAGCTCCGGTCGCAGGGTGGTGCCCGCCCTTCCCGGGAAGATGACTCCGTGCAATGTGAAGCTCACCAGGAACAGCATGAAGAACCCGATACCGCCGAACGCCGGTTTGGCCGTACTGCTCCACCGCACCAGCATGTGGTCGGTACCGCGGATCCCCAACGTGCGGGCGAAGCGCATGAAGAGGGAGTTCACCAGGATACTGAAGACCAGGGCCGCAAAGAAGAGGCCGCTGTAGATGAGGAAGAGCTGGGTGGTACTGTACA
>JALOLX010000189.1 GCA_025455765.1 Flavobacteriales bacterium
ATCCGATACACGCGTACCGTGCTTGCCGTGCGGAAGAAGAGGAACGCATCATCGCCAGGGCTAGCGCCGTCCACGATCCGGATCTGGGGTGAGTTCCCTTTTGCAGAAATCTGTCCAACCCATAAGGAACGCACCTTATCTGCAGCCGATGCTACACTGTTGGTGAGACTGTTGGGCAGAACGGTTGGCCCGACATCTCCAAAGACCCAATCATCGAACTGCGGATAGGCTGCGAAGATCTCATTGAAGGCCAGCAAACGACCTTTCGGCCGTGTACAATCCCAAGTTTCGCTTCCTTCTCCCTCATAGGTGAAGCGCGACATGTCCAGAATGGACACTTGCACCATGGCACCATAAGGGGGAGTTCCACCCAAGTTGCTTGGGTGTGCCGAGAACAGGTAGTACAAGCTGCAACTACCTGGAACCGGAACACTGAGGAACTCCATTGTGCCCGGATGGCGGCACTCATTGCAATTGGGCCCGAGGGCGTCCGAGATCCGGTACCCATCACCGTTGTACACATGACCATCGACGGCAAAGAAGATGATGCCTCCCTCTCCGTTGGTCCGGATATGTTGTGAATAGGCCGGCGCCTGTCCAGCGTAGCCATTGGCACCTCCGGGTGTGGGTAGCGCCACAGCAGCAGCTACTGTAGCGTTTGCTGGCGCAAGGTCGGCCCAGCGACCTGCCGTACCTGAACTGTTCGCAAGGATCCAGGCATCCGCCTGGGCCATGCTGGTCTGGGCCAAGAGGCCTAGTAAGAGGGTTACACCTGCCGCTCGGATGGTCCGGCGCCAGGTGACCTGCTGATCGGTTCGCTGCTGTTCCATGTCTTTCGGGTTTTGGTACTGTGGCAGAATTGCCGTAGCCAAAGCTCAAGTCCCTGAAAAACAATTCCTTGGTGAATAGCGCATTTCTGATATGCGAAAAGGGCATTCTGTTGGGCCCGCATCTGGCGTGCGGATGTGTCACCGATCTGCTATATTGGCATCGGCATGATCGCAGTTCCGATATGTTGGACCAACTCAATTTTGCTGAATGGACCTGAAGCGGCTGAAGGAATTGCGGATCTTGCGTGGCATGACCCAGGAGGCGGTGGCGCATGCCATCGGCTTGGACACTTCCCAGTATTGTAGGATCGAGAACGGCGATCGGAAACTATCTGCCGAGGAAGCCTCCGCCCTTGCCTCACTGTACAAATGCACTGTTGATGTCGTGGTGGGCAGGGCAGCCATCGTATCCAACGGAGAGTCCGTATCTCCCCACCCCGCGTCATCTTCCTCCGCTCACGAGCAGTTCCTGCAAGACCAACTGGACAAGCGGGACCAACAACTGGACCGGTCGCAGTCCCTGCTGGATAAAATGATGTCCTTCATCATAGGGCGCTTAGGGAAGGACTCGGGATCGGACCAACACAGCGGCAACCAACAGCAGAATTAAGGCGCACTGCCTATTCGGTCGCCATTGTGGTCCACGGTCAGCCTACGGCCAAGGTCATGGCGCGCACATGGCAGACCTGCACGTCCGCCCCCCCTACCTGAAGATCGCCGTGTGGAACACCGCATCCACCCCCACATGCCCGCGGTACATGCCGCTGCAGTTGAAGTCGAGCACGAGGTTGCCTGCGCGGTCCACGGCGATGAGGCCTCCGTCGCCATCGAGGGGCGGTAGCTTCTCGTGTACCACCACACGCACAGCTTCGGCGAGGGAGAGGCCCTTATAGGCCATGAGGGCGTGTACGTCGTGCGCGGCCACGGCCCGGATGAAGCTTTCGCCATGGCCGGTGCAGCTGACGGCACAGCTTTCGTTGTTGGCATAGGTGCCCGCGCCGATGATGGGGCTGTCGCCGATGCGCTGCCAGCGCTTGTTGGTCATGCCGCCGGTGCTGGTGGCGGCGGCGAGGTCGCCGTGCTGATCGAGCGCTACGGCGCCCACCGTGCCGAACTTGCGGTCGCCTTCGCTGTGGTCCAGGCGCACGCTGGTGCTGCCGGCCACCTCCTTCCACTGCTGGTAGCGGAAGTCGTCGAAGAAGTACTGGTCGTCCTCCAACACCACCTTCTGCTTGTGCGCGAACTCGAAGGCGCCGTTGCCGCTGATCAGGACGTGGTCGCTGTTCTCCATCACGCGACGGGCCAGTTGCACGGGGTTCTTCACGTTCTGCACGCCGGCCACGGCACCGGCGCGGAGGTCGCGGCCGTTCATGAGGCTGGCGTCCATCTCGTGCTGGCCATCGGCGTTGAACACGGCGCCCCGTCCGGCATTGAAGAGGGGACTGTCCTCCAGCACGCGCACGGCGGCCTCCACGGCATCGAGGGCCTTGCCACCGTCCTTGAGGATGGCGTGGCCGCTGCGCAGGGCGCGTTCCAGGGCTTCGCGGTAGGCCTTTTCGCGCGTGGCGGACATCAGTTCGGGCGCGATGGTGCCGGCTCCTCCGTGGATGGCCAGTGCGTAGGTGCTCATGTGGGCGTTGATCTGGGACGAAAGTAGGTCGTGGTGATGCGGCGAGCTGGCCGCTCGTGGGCGCTTCTCTCCACAGTGCGTTGGTGGCAATGGCGCACAAAAAAGCCCGGAGCAGATGCCCCGGGCTTGTGCGCTTGCGGGTCCCATCGTTCAGAAGGTGATCTGCACGCCTTCAGCGAGGAACATCAGGTTGGTCTCTGGTTCGGTGATCTTGGCGATCTCCTCCTTGCTCTTGCCGGCGTCCTCGGCGTAGTGGCGCAGGGTGGCCACGTCCACGGTCTCCTTGGTGGCCCAGCCTTTCATCACGCACTGCTTGCCCTCAAGGCCCTGGGTGGGCACGAAGAAGCCGTAGTCGAGGAAGCGCACCATCATGTCGCCGCCGTCGGGCAGCTTCACGGTCATCCAACAGCCCTTCTTGGTGCAGCTGGTGATGATCTCGCACTTCACGGTGGCGGCCACGCTGTCGGCGAGGGTGAGCGACTTCAGCAGGTCTGCGGTGCCGATGGCGTTGTCGGTGGTGATGGCTGCGCCGTAGGCCTTTACGTTCTGTGCCTGGACATCGGGCGCGTTGACGGAGCACCCCACGACGAGCAGGGCGACGAAGAGGATGGAAAGGATGCGGTTCATGGCGAAGGAATGGGGTGTAAAGATCGGGAATATGGGTGAGAGAGGGAGAAAGAGTGAAAGAGTGAGAAAGTGAAAGAGTGAGAAAGTGAAAGAGTGAGAGGGTGAGAGGATGATGCACATCACCAACATCCGGTGTAGCGGCGATCCCTGTGTGACGCGGGCCGGGGCCGGTTGGTGGTGGATCGACCGACATCCTACCTTGCGGCCATGGTCACGCGCACCACCATCGGTCGCCTGGAGCACATTGCGCTGCCGGGTCTGGGGGTGCTGCGTGTGGAAGCCAAGTTGGACACCGGCGCGTACCGCAGTGCCCTGCACTATCAGAAATTACGCATCCGTCGGGTGGGGGAAGAGAAGCGGCTGGTGGTGGTGTTCCAGATGGGGGGCCAACGCAAGACCAAGGTGTTCAAGACCTTCAAACGGGTGACGGTGAAGAGCAGCAACGGCGAGAAGAGCCGCCGCTACCTGATCAGCACGAGTGTGCGGCTGGGGGCGCATCGTGTACGTACCCAGTTCACGCTGTTCGATCGCAGTGACATGCGCTACCAGGTGCTGCTGGGCCGGAAATTCCTACGGGGCCGCTTCGTGGTGGATGTGAGCGGCAAGCACCTGCTGGGCTGAACGGGCGCGGTGCTCCGTAGCTTCGGCCGCTCATTCCTCCATCATGCGTCTGCTGCTCCCTGCCCTGCTCCTTTCCGTTCCGTTGCTCGGCCAACAAGGCTTCATCCCGGTAACGGACAACCTGGTGGTGGAAGGCATACCGCCGCTGCCCGCCTCCATCGCAGAGGAAGTGCGCACTTACACGGAAGGGCGCGGCGCGAGCTTCGTGGACTGGCATCCGCTGCGGCGCGAACTGTTGATCAGCACCCGCTTCGGCAACAGCAACCAACTGCACCGGGTGGCCATGCCCGGCGGCGCACGCACGCAGCTCACCTTCTTCGCAGAACCGGTGGGCGATGCCACGTACGAGCCGAACGAGGGCCGCTACTTCCTGTTCACCAAGGACCAGGGGGGCAACGAGTTCGGGCAGATCCACCGTTACGACGTGGTGAACGGGAAGGTCACCCTGCTCACCGATGGCGGTCGCTCGCAGAACGGCGGCATG
>JALOLX010000190.1 GCA_025455765.1 Flavobacteriales bacterium
CCAAGGGTGCCGTTCATTACCGCACCACGCTCACCCGTACCTGCCCGCCGGCCCAACGCAGGGTGTAGAGCCCTGGTGCGCCGTCCACGCGCACTTAGCTGTGTTCCAGGCCGGGGGTGAGCAGCACGAGTTGCACCACACGGCCGGCAGCATCCATCAGGTATAGGGGTGGGTGGGCGTTAGGCGACCATCAGATCCTGATCCTAGTACAGTGCATACTGGTCCACAACGGCACCACGGAAGCGCCACCACGACAACCTTACTTAGTGTGATCTCCCTACCGCAACCCCGCAAAGAACGCCGAAAGCGCCTGCTTTTGCGCCGCGTTCAGCTTGGCTTCGCCGTGCATCCAGGTGTAGGAGGGCAGGGGCATCTCACCGGCCTCGATGAACTCCACCGCTTCTTCAGCGAAGTGCTTGCGCTTCTTCTCCGGCAGCTCGCCCCAGTTCGAGAAGTTGCCCTCCGCGCGGCCTTCGTCCACATGGTGCTGCACCCACCAGTTCACCGGGGTGGCAGGGTCGCTGGGCTGCACGGTGATGTCGGGTCGGATGAACTGGGCGGTGCCGAACACCAACGCGGCGATGACGAAGATGCGCTTCATGCCGCCAAGCTACGGGTCCTGCGTATGACGGAAGCGAAAGGACTACCGCCCGAAGTAGCGGTTCACCGCTTCGGTGCGGTTCTGCACGTGCAGCTTCTCATAGATGCGGTGGATGTGCTGCTTCACGGTGCCCACGCTGATGCCCAGCTTGTCCGCTATCTCCTTGTACAATAAGCCTTGTGCCAATTGCGCCAAGACCTGGTGCTCCCGCTCGCTGAGATCGCCATCGGAGAGTGTGCCGCCCGTGCTCACCGGCCTGAACTGCTGCACCAAGCGACGGGCCACATGGGCGCTCATCGGCGAACCTCCGGCGCTCAGCTCGCGCACAGCATCGAGGATCTGGTCCGGTGTGGAGCTCTTGAGGATGTACCCGTTGGCACCGGCCTTGAGTGCTTCGAACACCCGATGGTCGTCGTCGTGTACGGTGTACATCAGGAATTGTGTGCCGGTACACCGCTGGCTGAGCTGTCTTACGCAATCGATGCCACTGGCGCCGGGCAGGTTGATGTCCATGATCACCACGTCGGGGCAATGTTCACCCAAGCGCATCAACGCATCCTCCGCATTGCTGTGCACGCTGAACGGCTCCATGTCCTCTTCGAAGATGAAGAGCGACCGCAGGGTTTCACGGATGGTATTGTCATCCTCCACAATGCTGATGCGCAGCGGTGCAGTGCTCATGGGTGCGAAGGTGAGGAGGATGCGTGTTGCCCGCCAATAGAACCTTTGTTAGCCCCCACCCCGAAGGGCATGTGGATACGCAGCGAGGTCCCCCGTGGTGCCAGCGCTTCGTCCTGCTCCGGATGCTCCACACGGAACGATCCTCCGATGACCTCCAGCCGACGTGCCATGTTCCGCAAGCCATTGCCTTCGCCCTTGTCCGCGTGACGTGGCAGACCGATGCCATTGTCCACAATAGAGATGCTGATGCCTTCCGGTACCACGCTGATGGCGATGAGCACCTGGGTGGCCCGTGCATGTTTCACGATGTTATGCAGGGCCTCCTTCATCACCAACAGCAGGTTGCGCCGTTGCTGCGCGCTCAGGTCCACTGGGGGCACCGCGTTCGGCATGACGAGTTCCAGCGCAAGCTCATGCGCATCGAGGTAGGAGCGTGCGTAGTTGCCCGCATAGACCAGCAGGTCCTCCACCGTGCTCTGGTCGGCGTTCAACGTCCAGATCATCTGCCGCATGTTCACCATCAGCTCACCGGCCGTGCTGGAGAGGAAGGTCCACAGCTGGCGGCGTTCGGGATCGCTCTCCTTGCGCAGGGCCATTTCGCTGCGGAGCTTCAATGCACTGAGCCCGGCGCCCAGATCATCGTGCATGTCGCGGCCCACCTCTTCGCGGATGCGGAGTTCGGCAATGGTGCGCTCCTGCTGCAGGCGCAATACCTCCAGTTCAGCCAGACGCTGCTTGGCGCGTTGGCGACTGCGATAGCCCAGGTAAAGGCCGATGACGATCGCGGCTCCCAGGAAGCTGGCCACCACCACCACATTGCGGCTGTAGCGCACGCGCTCCAACGCATCCTGCGATCGTGCACGTTCCACACGCTCCAACGCGAGGTCCGCATCGGCCTGCAATTTGGCCGCCTGCATCTCCAATGCGGTGCGGATGTTGCTCTTGGTGATGGCACTGTCGATGCGGAACCAGATGGACAAATGCTCCAGCGCTTGTTCATGGGCGCCCTGCTCCCGCCAGATACGGGCCAACCGGCGATGGGCATTGCGCTGGGTCACCTGGCCGATGCCAGCCGCGTGGTCGATGAGGTAGCGCCGGGCCTGCTCCACCGCTTCGGTCATCAACGCTCGGTCGTTCATGGCGGCCAACGCTGCCGCGCGTCCCACGAGTGCATCCGCGCCGATGTCGTGGTCCTTCATGCCATGGGCCACCTCCACTGAACGGTCGTAACAGCGCAGGGCACTATCCGCCTGCTGTTGCTTCAGGGCCAGGTTGCCCAGCGACCACCATGCGACCGCCACGGCGCGGGGGGCATCGGCGCGGGTGGCCAGGTCCAGGCTGCGGATGAGATGCACACCCGCACTGTCGTAGGCTCCGATGCCGGTGAGGTAGCTGCCCATGTTGCCGTGGATGTGGTGGAGCTCGCTCACTGGATAGCGTGCGGCCGGCTTCTGGGGGAACCATGCGGCAGCCTTCTGGAGCAGCGGCAACGCAGCGTGGTGCTCCTGGATGTTCTCATGCAACAGGCCCTTCAGGTTGTACACATTGGACATCAGCAGGCTGTCGCCCAATTGCTGTGCAAGCACCTCGGCCTTGTCCAGATCGGCGATGCCTTCGTGGAACAGCCCTTCGTAGTAGAGCACCTCGGCCCGGAAGCAGTGGAGGTAGTAGTTCGCTTCCACGTCCCGCTCCGGATCGATGTTCCGGAAGGCCTTGCTGATGGCGGCCATGGAACCTTCCGCAGAGAAGCGGTCCATCTGCGTTAGGATCTCCACGAACTGCTGATGCAGTGCTTCATCCGCAACAGGAGGGAGCTGCTCGATGTGGGCGCTCAGCCGCTGCTGGGCGGGGACCCGTGTGAACAATAGGAGCCCGAGCACAGGACCGAGCGAACGGAGGAGGAAGGGAGCCTTCACGCTGCGAAGCTGGGGGGGCTGAGTGAAGGCCACAATAGAACAAAGGTCAGGGTGTGGCCGTGGAGCTGGACGGACGTAGTGCAGTGTTTCCCATCTGCTGTGGCATCGGCATCCGCAGCACCAATTGTGTTCCGCGCCCGTTCTGCACCCCACCCAACACCGCCGTGCCGCCCACCTCCTGCATGCGGCGCTGCATGTTGCGCAGGCCATTGCCCAAGCTCCGCATCGCTTCCGCAGGCAGCCCGGTCCCATCATCCTCCAGCACCACCTCCAACGTATCGCCTCCACGAACGGCCAGCTTCACCGTACTGGCATGTGCGTGCTTCACCACGTTGTGCAAGGCCTCCTTCACCACCAGGAAGAGGTTGCGCCGCTGTTCCACGCTGAGCTGCACGGTCGGCCATGTGGGGTCGGTGGTCACGAGCAAGGCCAGGTCGTTCTCTGCGCAATAGGTGCGGGCATAGCTGGTGGTGTAGACCACCCAATCCTCCACGGTGGACTGGTCGTGGCCCATGGTCCAGATGATCTGGCGCATGCTGCCGATGAGCTCGCCTGCGCTGGCGGCCATGGACTGTAGCTGCTGCCGCTTTACAGGGTCCTTCTCCACGCGTAGGGCCATTTCGCTGCGGAGCTTCAGTCCGCTGAGGCCCGCACCCAGGTCGTCGTGCATGTCGCTCGCAATGCGCATGCGCTCGTGCAGGATGGCCTGTTCGCGTTCAAATTCAGCCTTGCGCCGCCGCCGGTCGATGATGGTCCAGGTGACCGATACGCCGATCACCAGCACGCCCAGCAGCACGGCCAGCAGCAACTTGCGTTGGTTGGAAGCCTTCACTTCGGCCAGCACACGCGCATTTTCCGCCTGTTCGCGCTCGGCCACGTAGGCTAGGCTGTCCTGCAAGGCCTGCTGCCGATAACTGAAGGTGATCTGCGCGCGCAGCAGTTCCTCGCGCCCCTTCTCGTTGTGCAGGCTGTCCATCATGGTGGCGTACAGCTCGTGCATGGCCAGGGCCTTGCGGAGGTCGCCCTGCTGCTTGTAGAGGGTGTGCAGGCTCCCCGCAGCGTCGAACACTTCGGCGGCCATGGAGCTGGCTTGTGCCAAGGCCAGGGATCGTTCGTTGAGCGCAATGGCTTCCCGGAGCCGACCCTGCGTAGCGCGCAAGAGGCCGAGGCTGCGCAAGACGATGGCCTGCTGACGTTCGTCCATGATGCGTTCAGCGATGCGCAGTGCGGATCCCAGCCGTTCCTCGGCCATCGCCAGCCGGCCCGCCGCACGGTCCAGGTTGCCCAGGTTG
>JALOLX010000191.1 GCA_025455765.1 Flavobacteriales bacterium
CTCGTCCACCATGATGATGTCGCCATACACCGCATCAGCATGGGAGCGCTGAAAGGCCGCCACCACATGTGCGATGGTCTCCGGGGTCATGAGCAGATCGCCCGCGTTCACGAAGCCAATGATGTCCCCGGTAGCACGCGCAAGGCCCTTGTTCATGGCGTCGTAGATCCCCTGGTCGGGCTCGCTTACCAAGATGTCTATTCCTCGTCGGGCCAATGTGGCGCGGTGTTCTTCCAAAATGGCCACCGTACCATCCGTGCTCGCGCCATCGATCACCACCAGCTCGATGTCCGGATGCGTCTGGGACATGATGCTGGCCAGCGTTTCCCGGATAACGGGGGCCACGTTGCGGCAAACGGTGATGAGGGTGACGCGCATCGGCTGCAAAGAACGGGAATGGGCGGGGTAACGACGCAACTGCCAATGTACAACCGTGAGCCTTCGCCTGAGCATCCAGCTATTCGAACCGGTGTAGGCCATAGTTGGTCGCGATGTTGCAAAAGAGGCATGAGCCACATTGCCACTCGCCCTTAAAGAGCGGGCCGAAGGGGCTGTTAGCCTTGGTCATCCCCACCAACAGCGCGTGGTCCATTCGGGGAGGTTTCAGCGTCAGCGGAACAAGTGAACCACGCCATGTCGTATCTTCCCCGTGCGATCACGACTGTCTATCATTGACCAATAGTACACACCGGGCGGGCAAGGGTCCCAACCATTCCGACCATCCCAGGAAGGTTGTATGCCCTGTACTTCGTACACCGTACGACCCCAGCGGTCGGTGATGGCGAATCGCTCTGAACGACCACCGCAAATGGGTTCCAGCAGGTCGTTCACACCATCACCGTTCGGAGTGAACACGTTCGGGATGGGTAAGGGACACTCCACGCAACTTACCGGGAACTCCGAATAATCTACCCCAACGAATTGCAAGTGCTCCGTAGTGCTCCGATAGAAGTCCATGCCGCTGCCAAACGAGAGCTGGATATGGTCGGCCGAGAGTATCGTGATCTGACAACCCATCGATGCCAGTGCACCACCAGGCGCATTGGTGCCATAGATCCGCCCCGGGAAGGAACACGAACTGGGCACCCCCCTCCACGAGACCTGCCCGGTCGTCACATAAGCGTCCCCCAATACCTTGGTGCAGACCAATTCACCATTTATATAGTCGATGGCCAAGTACTCGACCGGTACTCCCGAGTTGTACTCTTCACAATACCAATAGCCACAAACGTCATAGGCGCACTGCGCATGTAGCGTTCCTACACCTGTCTGAGCGAAGGCGAGCAGCATCAACCGGAAAGTTGCGCCGAGTATCGCGTTCATCGTGACGTTCATCCTTATTCTGATCCTACCACAAAGATAGTCGGATGTAGTAGGGGGAGATGTTGGGCGGCACTTGTTATACCAGCCACCTTGTATCTAGTGCTGTTCAAACCACAGGCAGCTGTGCGCAACGAACGTGCCGCGTAGCTCCGGTGATCGTTTGGTTTATCTCCGGATGCGGAAGGATGGACATGTGATGAACCTGGTGAAGCTGCACTGTCTCTACGCTAATTCAGGCAAGATCTACGGCGACCGACGAAGAAGCTCGTGCCAGAGCGGATGAAGGAACCACGCTGCCTGCCGCTCGGCCAGAACATCACCAGGCGCTATGGACTTCAAAGCCGACCGCCTCCTGGATCGGTAATAAGCTGAGCACCTTTTTACATGAACTGGCAACGCTCGCCGCCCCTCACGGTCAAGGCGCCCGGTAAAAGTCGGTCAGCGAATGGGTCGGATGCAGGTAGTTCAAGGGCGATCTCCGCTGGAAGCGTTCGGGTGGCTTGGCGTTCAGCGGCACCAGCATCAGCGATAGTTCACCATTGTAGCGCCATACGCTATCCATCGGCCATTCCCGCTGATCGAAGCGCGTATCGAAGAAATAGAGGTACTTGCCGATGAAGCGCAGGTAACGCTCCTGCACCTCGGCAGGAACGGGGCCAAGGGCGTTGATGCACCGCACGGGCACACCATCCACCAGCGCTGCCTGAAGCTCCACTGCGTTCAATGGGCGCCCCAGCGCGGTAGGCATGACGCCGAACTGTCCATCCACTACGATCCACTTCTGGAGATCTCGGGACCATACCTCCGTACACACATGTCCTGCGGCGATGCGGGTGCGCTCCACATCGCGCGTCTTCAGCCCCAACGTGCGTGCGGGTTGTCCGATGGCGGCCAATGCGCTCTTCAGCACAATGCCGTATTCCACACAGCGGAACTGGGCCCCCTGCTCAGCCTCGTGCAGAATGGTGAGGGTGTTGGAGACGCTTGGCTGGTTCGTGCCGTCATGCTCCCAGCGGCTGCGGGTCCAGGCCAGGATGGCAAGGATGCGCCCCAGCTCATCCGTGCCTGTGGCTGCAATACTGTCCAGGTCGTACCGGTCGCGCAAGACCTCCAGGTCAGGTGAGTTGACCGGAGTGGCGTGGAAGAAGCGCAGCGCAGTATCGGGCGCGGTGGTGGCGAAGGCGATGGGGCCGATGCGCTCGGACGGCAGGATGCGCAAGGCCGTGCAGGAGGCCAGGGCCAGGACGAGCAGCAGGAAGGCGATACGCATGGGGCGAAAGTAGTGGGCGCCGTCCCCCGTGGGTCGACAACCCCTCGGAGGACGCCGCGAACCCATCCCCTCAGACATCTGTTCCTTGCTCGATGCCCGGAATACGGATCGCGTTCTTCGTATTGCTTTCAGGTGTGGGCACCCCTGCCTTTGGCCAAGGGCTGCTCCGCGCGGGACTGAACGGTGAGGTGGGGGTTTCGCAGCTGTTGCTTGCGGGAAGCAACCAATACGTGGATAACATCATTGACCGCCAGCGCGGCGACGGTACGCTAGCGTGGGCGGCCATCATGCTTGGCGACACCACAGGTTACCCTGGGTTCGGTCGATGGGCGGTAGGTCTAGGGGCGGGCGCGATGCAGTGGGAAGGCTTCACGATGCTGCCGGTGTTCGGACAGTTCCACTGGTATCCTGTGCTGCGCGACCGGCGGGTGCTGGGCTTACGCTTGCCGCGGTTGGGCTTTGTGGCGCGCTACGGCGCGCTGATCGGTGCGTGGCAGCCCACCAGCCGTGGTCAGCTTCAAGGGCATTCGTTCGCCGACCTCAACGTGCGGTACCCCTTCGTGGTGCGCCGCATGCACGTCGCAGTGAACGCGGGGTTCGGCATCTTGCTCATGCGCGGTCCCTACACGCGAGCAGTTGATGGTGTGCCAGAGGACCTCCGTTCCGCCGAGTTCGTTTACCCGCAAGTGGGGCTGAGCGTGGGGTTCTAAGGCGTATGCCCAAAGGGTTGACGGACCTTGGATCCGGTGCTGTGGACATGGGTGGAGGACCTGAGTAAATGGTTTTTTTGCCAGTGGGCGCTGTCCCATTTGGAGGAAAGATCAAGGCGGATGAAGTTCGGGGGCGCCGTTATTACCCTGAGGGTCTGCGACCCTCAGGGTAATAGCGACCCGCACAATTACAGCGCGTGAACGCGCAGATCCTATCTTCGGGCCAACACTTCATCGGATCCCCATGTTGCGCACGATCGCCCTTCTGTTGTTCATTTTCCTCATCAGTGGATCCGCTGCGGCGCAGATCCAGGTGGGGCCACCGACGCCCATTGTGCCATTCCTTACCGGCAAGTGGAAGGAGCACCACCTTCCGGAGTTGAAGAAGAGCACCACGTTGCTGTTCGTTCCGGGTTATAGCGATGAAGATGTGGAGTATCTGCAACGTGAACTAATGGCCTTCTGGGACCTTTCCACGCTGCGGGTGTGTAATACGGACGAGCTGGAGCGCTGCGTTGAGGGGACCGAGGGTGAAACGCGGTCATTCTTTCGGTTGTCGTTCCAGAAGGTGGTCATGCAGAACACCCGGAACGAGGATCCTCATTCGGTATACTACTATTTGGAGCTGGTGCTTCCGAAAGGGCGTGACAAGAACGGCAAGGCCGTGGAGCAGCTGTATGCGCGCATAGCGCTGGACCCTACGCTGGAGCTATACAAGCACGGCATCGATCTGCCGGAGAACGGGAACCCTTGGGCGTCGTTCGACCCTTACACGAGCCTTACGAACCTGCAGCCGGCGATGCTGCTCAACTACATCAAGTACATCCATTCGGTGATCAAGTCAGGTGAAGAGCGGAACATGTACACGGAGGAGAACGAACGAGAGGAGCTGAGCAAGCTGAAGGATAAGAAGCTTTACGTGCTGGACAATGTCCTGCACAAGATGAACCTGGCCAAGCGCACGTCCACCCCTATCGAGGATCCCAAGGAACTGTTCGACGATTATCCCTACCGTTACGAATTCATCTCCTCCGCCGATCTGAACAGTAAGTTGATGGAAGGTGATGAGCAGTTCT